>DQTM01000181.1 GCA_015662785.1 Sulfurospirillum arcachonense
AACAGCTCTTTTAATCATCAAAAACTGTATCAATATCTTTGGTCAACTTGAAGATAGTGCTATAACTTCATCTTTAGATATACTAGCCAAAAATGATTTGGACCAAGAAGTGTTCCTAAATGCAGTAGAAAAAGTTAAACAGTGATAGAACTTCTCCTCGCATTAGAGCGAGGTGCATCAAACGAGGAGATTCCTTCTGAATTTTCCTCCCTCATAAATGACCTCGTAAGATTAAAAGCAGTTAAACTAAAAAAAAGTACATATGTTTTAGACTCAAGGTACAGGGCTGGAACTATTGACATAGCTTGGGGTGGTACAGGTTTTGTAAAGACTTATACAAACAAACAGATGAAAGATTTACTTGTTGAAGCAGGTGATACCAATGGAGCTATGAGAGGTGACATTGTTATTGTAAAGAGGCTTCACACTAAACAAGGCCGTCCAAAAGCAAAAGTTATATACATTGCAAAAAGAAAACACGCTTCAAGTCTAGTCTATACAAAAGTTCAACACAAAAGAGTAGTTGGTGTAAACCTAAAGACCACTCTAGTCCAAGAAATATCAGCTTCACAAAAATCACTAAAACAGTTACCAGATGGAGCAGTTTTAAAAATAAACAATTCAACAGGTGCTTTAGAAGAGGTTTTAGGTGTTCTAAGTGATCCCATGGTAGATGAAAAAATATCTATGGCTCTTTTTGAAAAAACAGAATTTTTCAGTGAAAAAGCAGAACTTGAAGCTGCTTCACATGGTAATTATGTTGACAAAGCTTTCTATCCAGATAGGGTTGATTTAACTCACTTAGACTTTTGTACCATTGACCCAGTAGATGCCAAAGACTTTGATGATGCTGTGTATTTTGACGTAGAAAATACAACTCTTTACGTAGCAATTGCCGATGTTAGTGAATACCTTTTCGATATGGGACATATAGATAAAGAGGCGAAAAAAAGAGCTTTTTCTATCTACTTTCCTCATAAATCAATACCTATGCTTCCAAGAAGTTTAAGTGAAAATATATGTTCTTTAAAACCAGACGAGGATAGACTTGCTTTTGTCTTTAAAATCACACTTGACAGTAACTATACTCCTGTAAAAGAG
Organism: Sulfurospirillum arcachonense; assembly: GCA_015662785.1. Lineage (GTDB taxonomy): Bacteria > Campylobacterota > Campylobacteria > Campylobacterales > Sulfurospirillaceae > Sulfurospirillum_A > Sulfurospirillum_A arcachonense_A. The sequence continues at coordinate 1,102 of DQTM01000181.1, forward strand.
GAGCTCATGGATGCGGTTATACACTCAAAAAGAAGATATACTTATGAAGAGATTGATAGCTTTTTAGATGGAGATTTTTCACATCAACGTGAAATTGACAAAACTATACTAAAATCATTACTACCACTTAATGATTTTATGAAAAAAGTAAGAGCAAAAAGACTTAAAAACTCATTTGAATTTCGCTCATCTGATACGAGAATGGTTGTTGATGAAAACCAAAACCTAGTTTCAACTCGTTTAGAGAAAGAGACTGCTTCTCACTCACTTATAGAAGATTGTATGCTTTTAGCAAACAAAGCAGCGGCTAAAAAACTAGAATATGGTATATTTAGAACCCATGGTGAACCAACTATGGCTAAGATAGAAAAACTTCTTGAAGATTTAGCTTATGTTGGAATTAATGAAAAATTTAACCCAGATATTCCACTTCTTATCAAACACTTACAGAGTAAAGCAGATGAAATGGACATCCGTGAAGAAGTAGACAAGCTAATCATAAGAAGTCAACAAAAAGCCGTTTATGAACCTCAAAACAAAGGACACTTTGGATTAGGGTTTGATAGTTATACGCACTTTACTTCACCTATAAGAAGATATAGTGACCTAACACTTCATAGACTTTTAAAAGCAGATTTGAAACATGATAAAAAAAGAAAAGAATTTTTGCTTAAAAATATTGACTCTCTTTGTGAAAGCATTAGTAATTTAGAACGTGAAAGCGACAAAGTTGCATGGGACTATATGGATAGAAAATTTGCTAGATGGGCTCATGAGCGAATTGGAGAAGATGTAAAAGCAATAGTCACAGACGTAACAAAAAATCCTATAGCAAAACTTGATGATGAGATTGTAGGTGCTAGAATGTTTTTATTAGATGATGAAACTGAACTCTTTGAAAGAGTTATTGTAAAGATAGTTGAAGCAGATATAGCAACTGGTAGAATTTGGGCTAAAATAGTGAGAAAAGATGTATAAGAGAGAATTTGAAAATCTTCTCAATAGCAACAAACTGCCAAAAACTATACTATTTTATGGTGAATGTAACTATCAAAACAACTATTTTAGTGATAAAGTAATAGAAAACTGGAGTGAACCAGGTGATGAAAAACTACTTTTTCATTATGATGAATATGACTTTACAACAGCAAAAAATCATCTAAGCCAATCTTCACTTTTTGGTGGACAAAATATTATTATAGTTAAAAGTGATAAGGCAATTCCAAAAAAAGAGTTAGATATTTTGGTAGGACTTTGTGAAAAAAGTGACAATAGTTTTCTTCTTTTTCAATATTTTGGTGACTCAAAAAAAGCAACTTCTATAGCAAAATCATTTAAAAAAAGCTTTGTTAGATTTTTCAAACCAAACCTTGGTGAAGCTCTAAGCCTTCTAAACCTAAAAGCAAAAGAAGTTGGACTAAATATAAATGGCTATACTCTTCAACACCTTTATATGTTACATCTTGAAGACTTATCACTATGCGTGAATGAGTTTGAAAAATTAGCTCTGTTTAACAGAGAAATACACTCTGTGGATATTGATAGAGTTGTTTTTGGGCTAGGTTCAGTTGGACTTGATAATTTTGTGGAAAAACTTCTTAAAAAAGAAGACGTAAAAGACTCTTTTGTAGTTCTTAGTGAAAGTGGAGAAGCAGACCAAGTAAAAGTCATAAACTCTATTCAAAGCTACCTATCACAACTACTTCTTTTTCATATGTATATAAAAATGAACGGCACTTTTGATGCAAGAGCAATCCTTGGCTATCCTCTTCCTCCGCAACTTGCAAAACAGCGAGCTGACCATAGTATACGCATAGATATGCAAAGCTACAAAAACATGTTAGAACACTTAGCGAAGAGTGAGCTAACTCTTAAAAAAATGAAAAACATAGATAAAAACTCGTATCTTATATCTTCTTTAATAAAACTTCAAAGTTATTTATAGTATAATCCGCGTTCGTACTGCAAATGCAGTGCTATTCTTGCTTTACATGTAGAGTGTAAAGTTAAATCCATAAGGAGACAATATGACAAGAAAATATGAATTGCTTTTCGTTCTTAAGCCAACATTGGTTGAAGAAGAGTTACAAGCAAAGATTAACTATCTAAAAGAAATTTTAGAGAAAAATGGCGCAGTTATTGCTGCATTACAAAACATGGGAACAAGAAGACTTGCTTACCAAGTTGAAAAATTCGAGCGTGGATACTATGGTGTATTTTATTTCGAAGCTCCAACAGATTCTATTGTAGAAGTTGAGCGTAACCTTCGTATTAGTGAAGATTTCTTAAAGTTTATGACTGTTAAATATGAAAAACAAAAAGAGGTTAGACACTGGAACAAACTAGTAGAAAAATTTGCTCCAAAAGTTGAAACTAAAACTGAAGAAGAGAAAACTGAAGCTTAATCTAAGGAGCCATACATGTTTAATAAAGTAATTTTAGTAGGAAACTTAACAAGAGATTGTGAACTAAGATACTTACCTAGTGGAAGTGCCGTTTGTACAACAGGAATTGCAACAAATAGAAAATTTAAAAATCAGCAAGGTGAACAAAAAGAAGAAGTATGTTTTATAGACATCACTTTTTTTGGTAGAACTGCTGAAATCGCAAACCAGTACCTCGGACGTGGAAAAAAAGTACTTGTAGAAGGTCGTTTAAAACTAGACCAATGGACAGATCAAAACGGTGGAAAGAGAAGTAAACACTCTATAACTGTTGACAATCTTCAAATGTTGGGTGGTCGTGACGACAATCAAAGTGGAAGTTATGAAAGTTCTTCACAACAAAACAACTACGGCAGTCAAGCCCCACAGCAAGGGTATCAAAAACAACAGCAACAACCACAAGCAAATAAACC
>DQTM01000131.1 GCA_015662785.1 Sulfurospirillum arcachonense
CACCAATAAGGTGGCTTAAAATTTTTACTAAACACCCCTTAAGCACAAGCATAGGTAATCTTTAGAAATCTCTATTGCATAATTTGGGTTAAAGATATATATAATAAAAACTATATAGATTTACTATGTAATGAACTCTTACATGTAGACAAAAAAGAGTTTACATGTAGAGTTTTTGATAAGTTGTGGGAGAATAGAGAGCTTAAAGAGAGGATTTTACTATAACAAAAGAGGTAGAGTTAGAAAAAGAGGTATTGTTTAGTTTTACTATTAATTCAAAAGAAAATCTTGGCAAACTTCGCATTGAGTATGCTTTGCACTTTGTAAGACAAAACAGTAAACACTCAAAAAAAGTTTTTAAAATATCTGAAGGTATTTATAATCAAAATAGTAAAAAAGTAGAAAAGACTTATTCATTTAGACCTATTAGTACAAGAAGATACTATCAAGGTAAACACAAATTGGATATTATTATTAATGGAGAAACCCTTTTAGAAAAAGAGTTTCTTTACATGTAGAGGTTACTTAAAAAAGGTACTACCAATACGAAGCATATTTGATCCACACTCCACTGCAAGTTCATAATCTTGACTCATCCCCATAGAACAGTACTTTGCTCCTTTGGATTCTAGTTTTTTGAAGATGTCGTGAGTAGTTTTAAAACTTTTTTTAATAAGTGCTTTATCATCTGAATGAGCACCTATGCTCATAACGCCTTTTAGTTTTATATGTTTACATGTAGAGAGTATTTCATCATATACATGTAAAGCATCTTCAGGAAGAACACCAGCTTTTTGCTCTTCATAAGCACTATTTATTTGAAGTAAAACATTCATAGTTTTACCCTTTACATGTAAACGCTTATCTATTTCTAAAGCCATCTCTAAAGAGCTGCAACTGTGCATAAGAGATGGGTTTAAATCAATCAGAGCATTTATTTTATTTGTTTGAAGACGTCCTATAAAATGCCACTCTAAAGGTAGTTCATTAAGAACTTCAGTTTTTATTTTATAGTCTTGAACTCTGTTTTCACCAAAAGCACGTTGTCCTATGTTGTACATATTTTCTACGGCTTTTACGTCTACATTTTTACTTACTGCAATTATTTTTATGATTTGGTGTTGATTTACTTCAAGTCTAACTTTTTCTATTTTAGTTAAAACCTCGTCAAATCTCTCTTCATATAAACTAACCATTAATAGCCTCCAAGAAGTCTATATATATCGTTAAAAATGGTAAAAGCCATCAGTGTGAGTAAAAACACCCAGCCAAAAACAGTCATACGGTAAAGAATTTTCTCACTAGGAGCTCTTTTTGCTATCATCTCATATATGTTAAACATGATATGCCCACCATCAAGAGCAGGAATAGGAAGAAGATTTAGAACTCCCAAGTTAACAGAGATAAGAGCAGTCAAAGCAAAAAGTGCAATAATCCCAGCTTCACTTGCTTGTGCTGTTACTTGAACTATATTAACAACTCCGCCTAGCTCTTTTACCGGAATAACGCCTTGAATAAGTTTTTGTAGGCTAGTTACTATCAATGTAGTTGCTTTTATAGTTTCATCATAAGCAAAAATAATAGTTTCAACAGCACTTAAGTCGAGTACAAGAGTTTCACCATTAGGAGAAATTCCCAAGATTCTTTTTTTAACAGGCTCACCAAATATAGTTTTAAGTTCTTTTATATCAGGAGTTGCCATAAGTGTTTTTACTTTACTCCCTCTTTGAATACTTACTAAAAGGGGACCATCACTCTGTTTTATAAGTCTACTTAAATCATCCCAAGTTTCTACATGTGCACCATTAATTTCTATGACTTTATCATTTTTCATAAGTCCAATTTTTTGTGCAGGCGTATTTTCTCCCACATTACCAATAATAGGTGAGAGTTTAGTTACACCAATGTTAGCAATAGCAAGATAGAGAAAAAATGCTAAAAGAAAGTTTGCAAAGGGACCTGCAAGGAGTATAATAACTCTCTGCCAAGGTCTTTTTGTATTATAGCTATCAGAGTCACTACTTACCTTAGTAGGGTCACTGTCATCTTGACCTTTCATCTGAACAAACCCACCAAGTGGAATCATTGCTAAGCGGTATTCTGTTTTACCAATTACTCTACTAAAAACTTTTTTACCAAAGCCTATACTAAAAACCTCTACATGTACACCAAAAAAACGTGCCGCTAAGAAGTGTCCAAGTTCATGGAAAAATATCAAAAATGATAGTACTAAAAGTGAAGTTAACATACCCATTATTTGTCTGCCTTTTTTGCATAACTCATGATATATTCAAATCCTGAGTAGAGTGTCATACCAACTGCAAGCCAAAGAAGTAGCTCAGCATATGGCCAATTCATAGTTGCAAAACCTATAGCGAACATTTGAAGTAGAGTTTTTATCTTGCCCCATATAGAAGCTTGTATATCGAGATCTTTACTTGCAGCTGCTACGCGGATTCCTGTTATAAAAAATTCACGAGTAAGTATAAGATATACTGCCCAAACATTGGCACGGTCAATAACCATAAGCCCTAAAAAAGCACTAAGCATAAGCATTTTATCTGCTAATGGGTCAAGAATAGCCCCAAGTGTTGTTTGTTGGTTCCAAGCACGAGCTATGAAACCATCAAAACCGTCAGTAACGCTCGCAATGACAAAAATCAAAGCAGCACTGTAATCAAGCCAACTTACATGTATACCTTCAAAGATAGAGCTATCTCTACCAACAAGAAACCATAACATAAGAGGTGCAAGTAGAATTCTACTTAACGCTAAAAAATTTGGTAAGTTTAACATGTTTGGAATGTAGTTCCCCCATCAATTAGAAGCGTGTGACCTGTCATCCAACTTGCTTTTTCAGAACAAACAAAAAGACAAGCACCAGCTACGTCATTTGGTTGTCCCATACGGTTTAATGGTGAAAGTGCAGCGGTTTTGTCTTTTACTTCTTCATAGTTTGTAAATGCTCTAAGTGCATCAGTCTCAATAGGACCTCCACTAACTACATTTACTCTAATGTTAAATTCACCAAGTTCAGCTGCTGCATATCTAGCCATTGCTTCAACTGCTGCTTTTGCAGTTCCATGACCAGCATAGTGTTTTATATATTGTAGGTTTCCAGTTGAAGAGATAGAAATGATACTTCCACCTCCAACTTTTTGCATTCTTTTTGCAGCTTCTTGTGAACCAACTACAAATGCGTTTACAGTTGCAGTAAAGATGTTGTTTATTCCTCTTGGCTTTAGTTTCATATACTTTGTGTATCCGCCAACAATAGGGCGACCAGAAATAATTGCATTTGATATAAAATAATTAATCTCATCAAAATCTTTGTCTATAAGTTTAAATAGGTCTTTATATGTTTCAGGCTCTAAAATATTCAAAGGATATGTTCTTGCTTTTATGCCATAGTTTTCTTCTAAGTCTTTTACTTGGTTCTCAGCCATCTCTTTATTTGAGTTATATGTAAAAGCTATATTTACACCTTGTTTTGCAAAATCATAAACAATTGCTTTTCCTATTCCTCTAGTTCCTCCACTCACAACAAGTGTTTTGCCCTTCATTTCACTATATCCCATTCTTAAAATCCTTTTATATCGTACTGTTTTATAACTTCTTCGATCTTTTTCATATTTTCTTTACTTGGAGGTGTTAGAGGAAGTCTATACTCTAAAGTATCAAGTAGTCCAGCAATATACATTGCTGCTTTTATTGGTATTGGGTTACTTTCACAAAAAAGAATTTTATTCATTGTATAAAGTTTATCATTAATTCTTTTGGCTTCGTGATAGTCTCCGCTCAAAGCTGCATGAGTTAAATCAGCTATTTTATTTGGCAATAAGTTTGATGTAACAGAAATTACACCATTTCCACCATTTGAGAGAATAGGGTAGTTGATAGCATCATCACCACTAATCACGCTTAGTTCTGGTTCATGTGCTAACAAATCAACACATCTTTCTATTGAGCCAGTTGCTTCTTTAACGCCATACACGTTTGAGCACTCGTTAAAAAGTCTATATATAGTCTCAGGAAGTAAATCACAAGCTGTTCGAGCTGGTACATTGTAAAGAAGTACAGGAATTTCAACTGCACTTGCTAAGGCTTTATAATGCTGATAAAGTCCTTCTTGCATAGGTTTGTTGTAGTAAGGAGTAACTGAAAGTATACCATCAGCCCCATGTTCTTGTGCAAATTTAGCTATGCCTACTGCTTCGTGAGTCGCATTACTTCCAGCGCCCGCTAGTACTTTTACATTTGTATTTTTACAAACATCAACAGCTATTTCAATACAACGACGATGCTCTTCATGGCTTAGTGTTGCACTCTCTCCTGTTGTTCCTACTGGAACTACAACATCAATGTTATTATCAATCTGTCTTTTTATAAGTTTGGCGTAATTTTCTTCATTTAATTTTCCATCTTTAAATGGTGTTACAAGAGCTGTCATAGCTCCAATGATAGTTGTGCTCATTCGTAATCCTTCCTTAGTATAACTGTTGTTGATTTTTCTTTAACTAGATATTTTTTTGCAACGTCTATTATATCCTCTTTTTTGAGCTTATTGATGTTGTCCTCATAATTTAAAAGAGGGTTTATATCTCCTTTTGCATAGTAGCTTCCAAAAAGATTTGTCATATTTGAAGAACCTTCAAGGCTAAATATAAAATCTGCTTTTGTATTTGTTTTTATCTTTTGAACATCTTTTTCATTGATTTCACCATCTTGTACTCTTTTGATGATTTCAAGAAGCTCTTTTTCTATATCTTCGGCTTTAACGCCCGGATTTCCAACTGCTAAAAACATAAAAATGGAAGGATCACGATTTTCCATGTTATAACCATATATTTGGTTTACCATTTTTTTATCATTAACTAGAACTTTTTGCAGCATTGAGCTTTTTCCAGAACTAAGTAGTTCACTCAAAGCTGAAAGTGCAGTTTGGTCTACATGTAAGAAGTCAGGGATTTTGTAAGCAATAGCTACCATTTCCACTTCACTCTCTTTTTTGATGTAGATTCTTTTTGCTCCATCTTGTTCAGGCTCAACTTGGTGAGCACTTGGATAAGTTACTTTTTTACCTTTTATCTTTGCAAAGTGCTTTTCAGTCGTTTTAAAAACTTCATCTGCTGTGATGTCTCCAGCAACTACGACTATGGCATTTGATGGTTGATAGTAGTTTGCATGGAACTCTTTGATGTCTTCTATAGTCCAGTGCTTTATATCTTCTACAAACCCTATTGGAGTCCAATGGTATGGGTGGTATGTAAAAGCGTTATTAAAGAGTCTAAAGTAGAGATAACCTATAGGAGAGTTGTCTGTTCTCCAGCGTCTCTCTTCAAGAACTACGTCACGTTCAGGTTGAAACTCATCATCTTTTAGTTTCAAATTTTCCATTAAGTCTGCAAAAAGTCCTAGAGACTTATCAAGGTTTTTAGATGAGCTTTTTATAAAGTAGTGAGTGAAATCAAAGCCTGTTGAAGCGTTATTGACTCCACCAAATCCTTTTACTATCTCATCAAATTCACCAGCTTTTAGGTTGTCTGTTGATTTGAAGTTTAAGTGTTCAAGCATATGAGCAATTCCACTTTTTCCCATCACTTCGTGACCACTTCCAACTTTATAGAATATATCAGTTGATATTACATTGCTCTCATTGTCCATAGGGATGACGACTATTTGAAGTCCATTTTCTAGTGTTTTTGTTTTATACTCAGGTAGTGAGTTTGCCATAAGGCCTCCTAAAATCATACTTATTGTTATTAATATTTTTATCATTATTTTCTATCCGAACCGATTGCTTCGCTGATATGGTGAAATCCATCTCTATCCATAAAATCCAATATACCTCGTGAGATATCGTGGTTTAGTTTAGGACCTTTGAAGATAAATGCGCTGTATATCTGCACTAAACTAGCTCCCATCTTTATACGCTTGTACGCTACTTCTGCACTGTCAATTCCACCAGCACTTATAAGAGTTGTTGTACCATAGAATTCTTTTGCTAACTCTTCAAATAGAGCTGAACTTTTTGCTTCTAATACTTTTCCACTAATACCGCCAAAGCTTTGAGGATTTGGTACAAGTGAGTAGTCTATGGTTGTATTAGTTGCAACTATACCACCAGCTCCATTTTCAAGAGCAACACCACATATTTCTAAAGCATCTTTTACTTCCAAGTCAGGTGCAATTTTAAGTAACACTGCTTTGTCTGTTTTACTCTTAGCCATCGTAAAAAGTTTTTTAATAAACTCTTCATTTTGTAAGTCACGAAGCCCTGGAGTGTTTGGTGAAGAGATATTGATGACGATGTAGTCACTTATGTCTTTAAAAGTTTCTATTAGTTTTTCATAATCACTAAGAGCATCTTCGGTACTTGTTGTTTTATTTTTTCCTATGTTGGCACCAAGAGGAGTAGCAAAAGGGTAGAGTTTTTCAACTCTTTTCTTGACTTTTTCCATACCATCGTTGTTAAAACCCATAGCATTTTGTAGGCTCTCTTGTTCAATATGACGAAAAAGTCTTGGTTTTTGATTACCCTCTTGTGGTTTAGGCGTAACTGTTCCAAACTCTATATGACCAAAACCAAGAGCTGTTAACATTTTAATCATAGTAGCATTTTTATCAAATCCAGCTGCAAGACCAATAGGGTTTAAAAATGTTTTACCAAAAATTTTTTGCTCTAGTCTAGTATCTGTAACAAAGTATCTTTTTGCAAGTTCACTTTCCAAAAAAGGACAAAATTTAGTTCCATTTTTAAATGCAAACTCTGCGACATTGTGTGCATTTTCTGGACTTAGTTGAAAAAATATTTTTTTTAAATGTTCGTAAGTCAACATAATATATGGTATCCTTTTATTTTTATATCGCGATTATACTCAAAAATTGATAAAAAGGTGCTTTTTTGGAAATAGTTTTAAATTTATCTATCTTAGTTGTTTTTATACCTACATTTTTTTTCGTCTCATTAACACCTGGTATGTGTATGACTTTGGCAATGACTTTAGGTATGAGTATAGGACTTAAAAGAACTTTTTATATGATGGCAGGTGAATTGGTAGGTGTTGGTATTGTTGCACTCTCTTCTGTTGTTGGTGTTGCAACTATAATGTTAAAATACCCAGATATATTTACTGTCTTTAAGTATGTTGGTGGAGCCTATTTAGGGTATTTAGGTGTTCAAATGTGGCTTAGCAGAGGAAAGATGGCAGTCTCTACATGTAACGCTGAAAAAAGCTTTTCAATATCTAACAAAGCTTTGGTTATTCAGGGTTTCGTAACAGCAATAGCTAATCCCAAAGGGTGGGCATTTTTTATCTCATTGTTGCCACCATTTATAAATCAAACTCAACCTTTAGTTCCTCAAATTTCTGTTTTACTTTTTATAATTTTATCTTTAGAGTTTATATGTCTTATCATATATGCTAGTGGCGGAAGTACTCTAAGAAAGTTTCTTCAAAAAAGTGACAATGTAAAACTTATGAATAAAGTAGCCGGAACTCTCATGATTGGTGTTGGAGTTTGGTTGGCATTGGGCTAAGCTTGTAGCCCTTTAAGTTTCAGATACTCTTTACTACTATTTTTTAATTCTTCATCTGTACCAACAGCAGTTACTTTTCCATGTTGAATTACGGCAATTTTATCTGCTTTTTGTACTGTACTGAGCCTATGAGCTATAACAAATGTGATTTTATCTTTAATTAAGTTTTCCATTGCCTCCGTTATTTTCTTTTCACTTTTGCTATCTAATGCACTTGTTGCTTCATCCATGATTAAGATTTTTGGATTTATGTAGATGGCACGAGCTATGGCTATACGTTGTCTTTGTCCACCTGAAAGGTTTGTTCCTGATTCGTCTAGAAGTGTATTAACCCCCTCGGAAAGCTCATTTACAAACTCATATGCATTTGCTTTTTTAAGGGCATCTATAACCTTCTCTTCATCTATTGTTTGTCCATAAGCTACATTTGCAGCTACAGTTTCGTGGAATATATAGACCCTTTGTGTTACTATAGCAATAGAGTCTCTTAGACTTTGAAGTGAGAACTCTTTTATGTCAGTTCCATTTATGCTTATTTTTCCAGCACTTGGGTCAAAAAATCTTACTATCATATTGACTAGGGAACTTTTTCCACCACCGCTATCTCCTACAAGTGCTACAAATTCACCTTTGTTTGCTTTTAGATTTATACCATTGAGTGCTTTTTTCTCTCCATACATTAGTTCAACATTTTCGAACTCTATACTCTCTATAACTTCAGGAATTTCTTTGTCTCCTCCAACTATAGTTGGATTTTGATCAAGTAAGAAGAAAATTCTTTCACTGGCAGCAATTGCTATTTGAAGTGAGTTATAGAGATTTGAAAGTCTTTTTATAGGAGTATAAAGCATAAAAAGTGCAGTTAAAAAAGAGAAAAAGGCTCCCATGCTCATGTTGTCATTGATGACTTCAGTTCCACCAACGATGATAACAGTAGATACTCCAACAGCTCCAAGAGTTTCCATCATAGGACTCACTAGTTGAGATACTTTTACAGATTTCATTGTAAGGTTGAAGTATTTTTGATTTTCTTCTTTAAATATATCTTGTTCATGGTTTTGAGAGTTACTTGTTTGAATAACCTCTATATTGTTAAATATTTCACTAAGTTTAGAAGTAAGATCTGAGACTTTTTCTTGAGATTTTTTTGATATCTTTTTCATCTTTTTTGCTAACAGACTTAACGGTACGATAGCTAAAGGCATGATAATAAGAGCGTAAAAAGCTAAAGAAGAACTTTGGTATATAACAACTCCAACTAGTCCAACTATAGTCAAAGTTTCTCTTAAAAATTCTGGAATCATATTTGATACAACTGTTCTTACTTTCTCTACATCATTTGTATTTCTACTTATGAGCTCACCCGTTCGGTACTTGTGAAAAAATGATATATCTTGAATAAGCAAGTTTTTTAAAATTTTATCTCTAAATCTTCTTATAATGTCATGTCCAATAAGACTAGTAAAATAGGTCTGCATATACCTGCCACTCTCTTTTGCAAGGTAAACAGCGATGATAGCAAGAGGAATGAGTTTTAACATTTCAGCATCTTTTGCTACAAATATATCATCTAAAAGTGGTTTTACTAAGTATGCAGATGCTGCTGTTCCACTTGAAGCTAAAATCATACCGATAACAGCAAATACAAAATAAGGAATATAATCTTTAAAGTATGGAGAAAAACGCTTTAAAACAAGTTTGACACCTTCCATTATTCAGCCTTTTCCCATTGAGTTCCACTAGCCGTATCCATAAGTTGTATACCTTTAAGTACAAGGATTTTTCTTATCTTATCTGCTTTTGTAAAATCTTTTTCTTTTTTTGCTTCAGCTCTTTGGTTTATTAGGTTTTCTATCTCTATTTTTTCCTCTTTAGTGATTCCAATTTGGAAGTACATGTAAGGGTTTTTATAACCAATGCCTAGTATACTTTCTATCCACTCTAAGTTTGCATTTGTTTCAAATTTTGTAGCTTTGTCTTTTGGATTAGAGTCAAGTTTTTCATTTGCATTTGCTACCATCTCATCTAAGAGTGCTAAAGTTTTAGATATATTTAAATCTTCACTAAGAGCATTTAAAACAGCTTTTTTAAACTCTTTACATGTAGAGCTTTTTTTGCCTTCAAAAACTCTTTTTTTGAGGCGATATAGTTTGTCTAAACGTTTTTTGGTTACTAACAAGTCAACTTCAGAAAAGTTAAAATTAGCACGGTAATGAGAACTAAGAAGATAAAAGCGGAGTATCTCCCCATCATACTCTTTTAGTGCATCTTTGAGAAAAAAGCTATTACCTAAAGATTTGCTCATTTTCTCACCGTTTATGGTCACAAAACCATTGTGCATCCAGTATTTTGCTAGCTCTTGTCCGCTTTTACATCTTGTTTGACACGCTTCATTTTCGTGGTGAGGAAAGAGTAGGTCTGCCCCACCAGCGTGAATGTCTATCTGAAAATCACCATCGTAAGCTAAGTGTTTTTCTATCATAGCGCTACACTCAATATGCCATCCTGGGCGACCATCTCCAAATGAAGCAGGGTAAGTTGGTTCTCCCTGTTTTGAAAACTTCCAAAGTGCAAAATCTTTTTGGTCTTTTTTCTCTGTATTTGCTTCAACACGTGAGCGAGTATCGTCCATTTTCATATGTGAAAGGCTAAGGTACTTTTCATCTTTAGATGTATCAAAGTAGATAGTGTCACTTGTTTTATATGCTTTATCTTCTTTTAAAAGTGACTTTATAAAAGTTATGATTTCATCTATGCTTTCAGTTGCTTTTGGTTCGATGTCTGCATCGCTAACACCAAGAATATTCATTTCATTTTTGTATCTTTTTATATAAAACTCTGTAATTTCTTTAAGAGTTTTTCCACTCTCTTTCATCTTTTTTATAATTTTATCATCAATGTCTGTGAAGTTTTTTACAAAAGTTACTTTATAGTTTAAGCCGATAAATGTACGACGAAGAAGGTCAAATGCCAAGGCACTTCTAGCATGTCCTAAGTGAGCATCATCGTAAACTGTTGGTCCACAAACATAGATTTTTACATGGTTTTCTTTGATTGGTATAAATTCTACTTTTTTTCTTTGAACAGAATCATAAATAGTCATTGATTAATTCCTTAAAATATAGAAGAGCTGGGATGTAAACTAAAAGCATTCCAACAAATATAGCTAATTTTTTATCGCGTATTATATCTAAAAACTCTTTTATTCCAAATGAACGTATTGTAAAGACTAGAAGAACGATGCCAGCACAAGAACTAGCAAGTGCTAAACCTTTGACTCCAAGAGGTTCAACTAGGACTGTATAAAGAAGAACATTGGTACTTAGTGCAAAAATAGTGATTTTTGCTGCTTCTTTTTGACGCATATTTGCATAGAGCCATAAAGAGAAAAGTTTTGCTAAACCATATGGAATCAGTCCTATTAGGTACATTTGTAAAACACCGGCGCTTTTCAGTGTGTCTTCACTGCTAAATGCTCCTCTTTGAAAAAGTAGTTTTACTATCTCTTCACTTAGTATAAAACCGCCTATTGCCGAGAGTGTGAGTAAAAAGAATAAAAACCAAAAGCCATTTTTGAAAAGTATTAGAGCCTTTTGTGTGTCATTGTTTTTTACCAAACGTGCTATCTTGGGAAATATTCCAACACTTAAAGCTATAGCAAAAAGTGCGAGTGGTAGTTGAAATATACGGTTTGCATAGTAGAGGTAAGATATGCTTCCCGTAAGTAGAAAGCTCGCTATCCAAGTGTCCAAAAAAGCAGATATTTGAGGGGTTGAGTTTCCTAGAATAGCGTGAGAAAAAGAGCGAAAAAATCTTTTGTCTTCATCTTTAATTCTATCTTTTTTTCTGTTAGCAAATCCAAATCTAAAAAGCTTCATTAGATTTCTGTTTTTAACAGCAACTATGTGTGTTAAAAGCTGTAGCACACCACCTACTAAAACTGCATAACTCATAGCATATGCAATATCTATTTTTTCCATACCATTTGTAAGTAGAAGTGAGCTAATAAGTGCAATGTTAAGTAGTGCAGTTGAGAAAGCTGTAGTAGCAAAGTGGTTTTTGTATTGCAAAAGAGAACCTAAAAAAGTGACTGCAAAAATGAGTGGTAGATAGTAAAAGTTTATAGCAACTAAAGGAGAAGCTATTGCAAGAGTTTCATCATCAAATCCAAGTGCGATTAGCTTGGCAAAAAAGCCACTAAAGATAGTCACTATAAACGAGGCAAAGATAAGAAAAACAAAAAACCTTGTAAATGTTTTATAAGTAAATATGGACTTGTTTTTCGAGTTTATAAACGCAGGGATAAAGGTTTGTGTAAAGGCTCCCTCAGCAAAAATACGTCTAAAAAGGTTAGGGAGTTTGAATGCAACAAAGAAAATGTCACTATATATGTTAGCACCAAGAACTGAGGCAGTTAAAAGATCTCGTATAAAACCAAAGATGCGAGAGACTAGTATACCGATACTATTAGTAAAAAAGTTTTTGATAATCATAAATAATTTTACCAAAACAACTGTTAAATAGGGCTTTTTTTAGGTTTATTAATCTTTTTTTAGTATAATAACTTTAATAAATAGCAAGAGGTGATATAAAATGGGCCTGTTTGACAAAATCATGGGTGATAATTCTGCTGAAAAAAAAGAAGAAAAAAAGAAGCCAGAATTTAAATCTATTGTAGTTGAGAGTGAAAATATACCAAGAGAGATGAAAGGCATAGCTGCTGCAAATGCGCTCGCTTTGTCCCAACTTGATTTTAAAATCATAAAAGTAAAAACTTCGTATAGTATAGGTAAAGAAGAGGGTTGGATTGAAGCTGATGAAGAGAAGCTTAAACAGTTTAAGGATAAAGATTTTATTTTAAATTCTGATTTAAAAATAAAGCAGATGTATAAAGTAGAAATATTTAAGGTTCAAGAAGATGAAAACAGAGCAGTATTACCTCCTATAATTCTTGGTGGCAATAAATCTCTTACAAAAATAATTGTAACAATCAAAAAAGATGTTGAAGTTAAATATTTTTCTAAAATAGAGAACAAAATAATTGAAGAGATAAATAAAAAGAAAATTAGAGCTGGCATACTTGTTGGTCTGCATGATGAAATGATGTATAAAGATATAAAAACAATTGTTTCAGGTATAAGAGTTAATGGAATTATGAATGAAGAGAGTATGTTTGTGGTATGTCAAGGGATAGACCCAGTAATGCCCGTAAATGATGATTTTATTTATCATTATAAACAAAAACTTTCAAAAGAGGATGATCAAGGTAGAGTTGATTACTCAAAAAGAGGGTATATTCTAGCAGTCTCCAAGGGTGATTGTATTATGGAGTATATTAAACCTCAATTTGGTATTGCCGGGCGAAATTGTCAGGGAAAATATATGTCTGTTAAAGAGCCAAGGGCTGAGAATGAGATGTTGGTAAATCATACTGAAAATATTTTAAAAAAAGAAGATGATGAAAAAATAAAGTATGTTGCTGGTCAAAATGGTTATGTTGCAGAAGATAGCCCAGGCTCGTTTGATATACAAGAAAATATGGAAGTTGATGAGATAAGCTTTAAAACTACAGGTTCAATTGAGACTGATATGAGTGCAGAAGTAAAGATTAACATAACAGAAGCTGATGTTTTCAAAGATGCGATAGGACCTGGTATGAGTGTTGAGACTTATGAGCTTAATATCCAAGGTAATGTAGCAAGTGGAGCAAGGATAAAAGCTGAAAAATTAACTATTGGTGGGCAGACTCATCAAACTTCAACTATAGAAGCAAAAAATGCTCAAATCACTATTCACCGTGGTACAGTAACTGCTGAAGTTGTTAATGTTGATAGGCTTGAAGGTGGTAAGATCATTGGAGATATTATCAATGTTAAACAGGCTATTGGTGGTGAAATTATTGGAAAAAATATTGTTATTGAAGAGTTAGCATCAAATGTTAGTATAACAGCCTCAGACACCATAGAAATAAAAGAGTTAAAAGGCACAAATAACAAATTTTTGATAGACCCAAGTATGACAAAAGAGTTCAATGAAAATATTGAAAAAATAACAAAAGAGATAAAAGAGTTATCACTAAGATTAAAGCAGGTTCCAAAATTTCTTAAAGAGAGAAAAAGAGTTATTGAATTAACAAAGCCAACAGTTAAATTGGTGCAAGAAAAGATACTAGAGCTAAAAAGAGATGGAAAGAACCCTCCTGTAACGCTTCTTTTAAAAATCAAAGAGTTTCAAAAAAGTGTAAATGAGTATAATGGATCTTTGAAAAAATTTAAAGATGACAAACTTCAACTAAAAAATTTAAGGGAAGATTTAAATCAAGTTCAAATGAAAGTTTTTTCAGCAAAAATCATAAACCACTCTCCATGGCAAGAGTACAATGAGATAAAATTTAAACTTATATCACCAGCAATAGAGAAAGTATATAATACAAAAGAGCATGAAATCATAAGAGAAATATCTCTAAAAGAGACGGGTGAAGGTACATATGAAATAAATAGATCATCGGAGTATAGTTCGTGATAATAGCAATAGATGGTGAAATAGTTAAAAAAGATCCAACTTTCTTACATGTAAAGACAAATTCAGGTTTTACATATAGAGTAAATGTCTCTCTTTTTTGTTCTTCAAGTGTAAGTTTAGGTGAAATATCTTTACATGTAACGCAAATAATAAGGGAAGATGCAAATAACCTTTATGGTTTTAAGCAGAGTGATGAAAAAAGAGTCTTTGATACTTTGGTAAAAGTAAATGGAGTAGGACCGTCAACTGCACTTGCAGTGTGTTCAACCATGTCACCTTCAGAGTTTGCCACTGCCCTTACTTCAAATTCAGTTGAAGCCTTCAAAAAAGTTCCAGGAATTGGTCCAAAAAGTGCAAAAAGAATTTTAGTAGAACTAAGTGATTTTGAATTGCAAAGTGATTCTTTGGGTGCAAATAGTTATATAAATGATACTATTATGGCGCTAGAAAGTCTAGGATTTAAAAAAGAGAGAATTAGAAAAGTATTGTCTACATGTAGCGGTACTGATACAAGTTCGCTTATAAAAGAAGCATTGAAAAAATTAGGATAAGAGATATATGAAAAATGAAATTTTTCTCTCAGTAAGCTGTAGCTTTAGTGAGAGGAATTTAACTTGGGACTTGTTCCAAGTTAAAGGAGACAGTTAAGTGAAAATAGGTATAGTTTTTGGTGGGAAGAGTTTTGAACATGAGATAAGCATAGTAAGTGCTATTGCGATGAAAAAGGTTTTAAAGGCAGAGTTGGTATATATATTTTGTGATTATAACAGAGATTTTTATTTGATACCGACTGATAAAATAAATTCAAAAAGATTTAGTAGCGGTGAGTATAAAAAAGATAAAAAACTTACACTTAAAAATGGTGGTTTTTTTCAAAAGAGTATGATGAGTGAGAAGAGGGTAGAGTTTGACGTAGCCCTAAATATCTCTCATGGAGCTGATGGAGAAGATGGGAAAATCGCCTCTTTATTAGATTTCTTTGAAATACCGTTTATTGGTCCAAGGAACGAAGCTAGTACCATAAGTTGTAATAAACTTTTTACAAAGATATACGCTAGAGAGTTTGGTGTTAAAACTTTAGATTACAAAACGCTAGAGAAGAGTAGTTCTCGTGACATTGAATTAAAATATCCCGTGATAATTAAACCAACGAGGTTAGGGAGTTCTATTGGCATAAGTATTGTCAAGAGTAAAGAAGAACTAGATTATGCTCTTGATGTTGCATTTGAATTTGATACACAAGTGTTGATAGAACCTTTTATAAAAGGCATAAAAGAGTATAATCTAGCAGGGTGTAAAACAAATGAATACAAATTTTCAATAGTAGAAGAGCCACAAAAAGATGAATTTTTAGATTTTGACAAAAAGTACTTAGATTTTTCAAGAACAAAAAGAGTAAATGAAGCTGATTTAAGTAGTGTTATGGTTGAAAAAATGAGAGATACTTTTAAAAAATTATATGAGCCATCTTTTGCAGGCTCTTTAATACGTTGTGATTTCTTTGTTTTAGATGATGAAGTTTACATTAACGAGATAAATTCAGTGCCTGGTAGTATGGCAAACTATCTGTTTGATGATTTTGATAAAATTATATCAGATTTGACAAACTTTTTACCAATAGCTACAATCGTACCTGCACAATACAAATACATAAATTCAATTCAAGCAGCAAAAGGTAAATAATGACAAGTTTTACTCAAGATGAAGTCATAAGTGCTACAGATGTTGTACGAAACTTTAGTAGTGAACTTAAGAGTTTGACTAGTGGAGAAAAAGAGAAGCTTGTTATCGTAAAAAATAATCGTTTTGAAGCTGTTATAATTCCTATTGAAGAGTATGAACGCATGAGTGAAGCTGTTAAAATTTTAGAAAAAATATATAAAAAGACAAAACCAAATGGCGCTTAGAGAGTTAGTTTATAATTCTCAAACTTACTCTATAAGTTATGAGATTTTAAATCAAAATCAGAGTGAAGTAATAGTATTTCTTCATGGTTGGGGAAGCAATAAAGAGATAATGAAACAGGCTTTTGGAAAAGGTCTTAATAATTACAAATTGATATTTCTTGATTTACCTGGTTTTGGGAGTTCTTCTGTTGTGATACCTATAAAAACAGATGATTATGCAAAGATTGTAAAACAATTTTTAGAGACTTTACATGTAAAGAATTTTTCTGTAGTAGGACACTCTTTTGGTGGTAAAGTTGGGGCTATTTTAAATCCAAAAAACCTTATACTTCTTAGTAGTGCTGGGATTTTAGTAGAGAAATCTTTTAAAGTAAAAATGAAAATAAGATTTTTTAAACTATTTAAAAATATTGTTCCAAAAAGCATGTATAGTCTTTTTTCTAGTGATGATATTAGTGGTATGAGTCAAACTATGTATGAGATACTAAAAAATGTTGTTGATGAAGACTTTATCCCTATATTTAAGAAGGTGACTTCAAAAACTCTAATTTTTTGGGGCAAAGAAGATAGTGCTACACCACTTAGTAGTGGTAAAAAGATTTCACAAATTATTAAACAAAGTAGTTTTTACCCATGTGAAGGTGATCATTTCTTTTTTATAAAAAACTCAAAATTCATAAATAAGGTGATAAATGAACAGTTATAAATTTACTATTTTTGGACGTGTACAAGGCGTTTGGTATAGAAAATATGTCATGCAGATTGCAAAAACTTTAGGTTTTGTTGGTTATGTTAAAAATATTTCAAATGGTAATGTTGAAGTTGTAGTAAATTTAGATCTTCAAAGTGAATTAGAAGCTTTTGTTAGTAAGCTTTATGAAGGAAGTACTTTTTCAAATGTAAAAGATGTTGAATGCATAAAAATAGATTTTGTAGATTTCGAAAAATTTGAGAAGAGGGTTTAATGGCTATTTTTGAGTTTGTTTCACATATAGTTTTTGTTTTAGTTATTGGTTTTTATGTTATAAGTGCGTTGCAGTGGTATAGTTATAAGTTAGAACGTATAATTTTTCATTTTAACAGATATGATTGGCATCTATTTTTCTTTTTGATTCCTATTTTTGTCTATTACCTTGCTGAAAACTTTTTTTGGATTTACTTATATGTTCTTCTGATACCAACTATGGTTTTATGGTATAGAAAGCTTGATAAAAAACTTATTTTTACGGCTCGTGTTAAAAGGTTTTTTCTTTTTCTTTTTTTAGCAACAATTTTTCAAAATATGCTTTGTTTAGTTACTCCTTATTGTGCTAATTTCGGTGTTATATTACCTCTATTTATTGCTATTTTCATAAGTATGTTATTTGAAAAGATTCTTTTCAATGGTTTTAAAAGAAGCGCAATGAAGAAGCTTGAAGAGAGTACAAACCTTACGATTATTGCTATAACAGCAAGCTTTGGAAAAACAAGCATAAAAAACTATCTATTTCAAATTTTATCACATAAGTACAATTGCTATATGACCCCAAGAAGTGTTAATACTCTTGGTGGTATTATGAAAGACATAAATGATGATTTGCCTTCACAAACTCAGATTTATATAGTAGAAGCAGGAGCAAGACTGAGAGGTGATATAAATGAAATAGCAACTCTAGTTAATCCTCACTATGTAATAGTAGGAAAAATTGGTGAACAGCATATTGAATATTTCAAAACTTTAGAAAACATACGAAATACAAAAATGGAACTTTTAAACTCAAATAGACTCAAGAATGCTTATGTACATGTAAGTGCAAATGTAAATCCAGATAGTAAAACTGTAGTTTATGGAGATGAGTTAAAAAATGTTCGCTCAACTCTTGATGGACTTTACTTTGATGTAGAGTTAGATGGAAAATTAGAGAGCTTTTTTACACCACTACTTGGTGAGTTTAATGCTATGAATATCTTAGCTTGTATAATGATGGCAAAATCAAAGATGACTATAGAAGAGATAAAAGGTGCAATTGCAAATCTAAAAGGAGTTGAACACAGACTTCAACGCATAGATACTGGTGGAAAACTCATAATAGATGATAGCTTCAATGGCAATCTTGAAGGTATGTTAGCATCTTACGAATTGGCTTCTACTTATGATGGTAGACGTGTTATTATAACTCCTGGGATAGTAGAGAGTACAACAGAAGCTAATATTGAGTTAGCTAAAAGAATTGATGATGTGTTTGATATTGTAATATTAACAGGGAAGAGTAACCTAGATATTTTAGATAAAAATATTAACAGAGCTGAAAAAATAGTTGTAAAAGATAAAAGAGAGATAGAAAAAGTACTTGGGGAATTTACACGTAAAGGTGATTTGATACTTTTTTCAAACGATACACCTACCTTTATGTAAACTGAATTTAGAAAATTTATTTAACTTTTGTTATAC
This sequence comes from Sulfurospirillum arcachonense, assembly GCA_015662785.1. Taxonomy (GTDB): domain Bacteria; phylum Campylobacterota; class Campylobacteria; order Campylobacterales; family Sulfurospirillaceae; genus Sulfurospirillum_A; species Sulfurospirillum_A arcachonense_A. The sequence goes on from DQTM01000131.1 coordinate 18,401, forward strand.
TTTTTTATATGATTATTATATCATTTTGTAATTTAATTAGGGGAGTGTGCAAATGGGAGTTAAAAGTCTTTATATTTCATCGATAGAACCAGCTGCTGGTAGTCTTATTGTGACTATGGGTATGATGGAGATTTTGAAAAGAAGATTAGGTAGAGTGGCGTTTTTTAGACCTATAATAGAAGATAGTGAAGAAAAAGATCAAGATATAGAGTTTGTTTTGGAAAAATATGACTTAGATATGAGATATTCTCAAAGTTATGGTTTTACAGTTCATGAAGCAGAAACAATGATAGCAGACAATAGGCTTAATGAGCTTATTGAAACACTTATAGAAAAATTTAAGAAGCTAGAAAAAAAGTATGATTTTGTTTTAGTTGAGGGGCTAAATCAAGCGTGTTTTACTCAAAGTTTAGATTTTGACATCAACTTAGTGATTGCCAAAAATATAGGGAGTCCAGTAGTTAGTGTATTAAAAGGTAAAGATAAAACTAAAAAAGAGGTAGTCGATGAGATTACTATCGAATCAGAGGCTATAAGAAAAGAGGGTTGTGCTCACTTTGCTACTTTTGTAAATAGAATGGACGAATCTGTTTTAAGAAAGTTATCTAATGGTATATCTGAGATACCAACATACTATCTACCAGAAGTACCAGAATTGGATATGCCAACAGTAAATGAAATTATGAGTAAACTTAAATGTATGTTAGTTTTAGGTGAGCAAAAAGATCTCAAACGTGTAGTTCGTCAAAGTAAAATTGCTGCGATGAAATTAGAGAATTTTTTAGAGCATATTGAAGATGGGGATTTAATTATAGTTCCTGGTGATCGTGCTGATATAATAGTTGGTTCAATCGCAACTATCCAATCAAGAAATTATCCAAATATTGCAGGACTTCTTCTCACTGGTGGTATGACTCCAAATCGTGCTATTAAGAGTTTACTTGAGGGTTTTAGTGAGTTTCCAATGCCAATATTAAGTGTCACTGATGATACTTATACAACAGCTATGAAGGTCAATGATGTACCTGCTCGTATAACTGCAAAAAGTGAGAGAAAAATAGCGCTAGCACAAGGACTTTTTAGTGCAAACGTTGATATAAAAAGAATTGAAGAAAAAATAACATCAGTTACATCAAAAACATTGACACCTATGATGTTCGAGTATAACCTGTTTGAAAGAGCTAGGTCAAATAGAAAGAAAATTGTTCTTCCTGAGAGTGATGATGAAAGAATTTTAAGAGCAACAGAGATACTTTTAAGACGTGATGTTGTTGATATAATACTTTTGGGAAATAAAGATGAAATTGAGCACAAAAGTGCATCTCTTGGACTTGATATTAGTAAAGCTGAAATTGTATGTCCTTGTGAGTCACCTCTTATGGATAGATACGTTGAAGAGTTTTATGAATTAAGAAAGAAAAAAGGGCTTAGTCTAGAAGCTGCTAAAGATGCTATGATGCATGTAACTTATTTTGCTACTATGATGGTTCATATGGGGCATGCTGATGGTATGGTTTCAGGTGCAATTCATACAACCGGAGATACTATAAGACCTGCTCTTCAGATAATAAAAACAAAACCAGGAATATCTACTATTTCAAGTATATTTTTTATGTGCTTAGATACAAAAGTTTTAGTTTATGGTGATTGTGCAGTAAATCAAGACCCAAATGCTAGCGAGTTATCTCAGATTGCTATCTCATCAAGTGATACAGCTAAAATGTTTGGAATTGATCCAAAAGTAGCAATGCTATCATACTCTACAGGAAGCTCTGGACAAGGAGATGATGTAGAAAAAGTAAGAGAGGCTACACGGTTGGTTAAAGAGATGAGAAGTGATGTGTTCGTAGATGGTCCTATACAATATGATGCAGCAATAGATCCAAAAGTAGCAAAGAAAAAACTGCCAAATTCAGAAGTTGCTGGAAAAGCAAATATATTTATATTCCCTGATCTCAATACTGGTAACAATACCTACAAAGCAGTTCAAAGAAGCTCAAACGCAGTTGCTATTGGTCCAGTTCTTCAGGGTCTTAAAAAACCTGTAAATGATTTAAGCAGAGGCTGTTTAATTGCAGATATTGTAAATACTGTTGCGATAACTGTTATCCAAGCACAAGAGAATGATGGAGTAAGCTCATGAAAATATTAGTTTTAAATTCAGGAAGTTCTTCTATAAAATTTCAACTTTTTGAGATGAATGAAAACAGATCGATAGCAAGTGGTATTATAGAGCAAATTGGAGAGAAAGATTCATATGCAAAAATTGAGTATGATGGTCAAAAAATAGAAAAAAGAGAATTCATAAAAGATCATAATAGTGGCTTAAAATTGATGAATATACTTCTTATAGAGTCATTTACCATAAAAAGTTTAGATGAACTTAGCGCTATTGGACATAGGGTAGTTCATGGTGGAGAAAATTTTTCAAAGCCGGTTATAGTCAATGATGAAGTGCTAAATGAGATAGAAAAACTTATACCTTTAGCACCACTGCATAATCCAGCAAATCTTGATGGCATAAAAGTAACTATGCAACAAGCTCCAAATGTTCCTCAGATTGTAGTTTTTGATACAGCTTTTCATACTACAATTCCTAGTTATGCATATATGTATGCCTTGCCTTATGAAACTTATGAAAAAGATGGTGTAAGAAAGTATGGTTTTCATGGAACTTCACATCATTATGTTTTAAAAGAAGCATCACGTTATTTAGGAGTGAAGAATATAAATACTATTACACTTCATCTTGGTAATGGTGCAAGTATGGCAGCAGTTAAAGATGGGAAGTGTATTGATACTACTATGGGTTTAACACCTCTTGAAGGTCTTATAATGGGTACTAGAAGTGGTGATTTAGATCCAGCAATACTTTTTTATCTAGCACGAAAGAATAATTTGAGTATTGATGATTTAGATAAATTACTAAATAAACAGAGTGGATTAAAAGGAATTTGTGGTAGTAACGATATGCGTGAAGTTGAAAATATGGCACAAAATGGAGATAATAAAGCTAAATTAGCTCTTGATATGTTTGCTTATCGTATAAAAAAGTATATAGGTTCATATAGTGCTATAGTAGGGAAACTAGATTGTATTATTTTTACTGGTGGTATTGGCGAAAATGATATTGATACAAGAGAGAGATGTTGTGAAAATTTAGAAAACTTAGGAATTGAACTAGATTTGGTTAAAAATAATCAAAGAGCAAAAGAAATTTTAGATATATCTGCAAAAGGTGCACGAGTTAAAGTACTTGTTATTCCTACAAATGAAGAGTTAGAGATAGCATTGCAGGCAAATTCTCTTTTAGGAACTTAAATTGCTTTATATGTAAATATAAAAGCAAATGGAGTATTAATGAGAGTATCTTTTTCTATAGTGGTGGTTGGAATTTTATTTGTAGGTTGTTCAACACATCCTGTTGACCCTAAGATGGATATGAAACCACCTGTTTATGTAGAACAACTGCCACCTTCAACTAAACAGCAAACAGTATCGAATCCAGGAAGTCTTTTTTGGACAAGGAGAGCACCCTCTGTTTGCTGATTTAAAAGCAATGAATCCAAATGATATAGTAACTGTTGTTATTAGTGAGACTATAGCCCAAAGCTCAACTGGACAAAAAACAATTTAAGAAAATAGCAAAGATAGTTTAGGTGCAGGATTATTAACTGGTTTTGGAGGCATTATAGGCAGTACCATAACTGATAAGGCAGGTAAGATTGGCTTTGAAGCAGGGTCGACAAATACCTATACGGGAAGTGGTAAAAATACAAGAAATGAATCTTTTACAACAATAATTTCAGCAAGAATTATTAAAATACTAAAAAATGGAAATTATTTTATTGAGGGAAATCGTGAACTACTAGTCAATGGAGAAAAGCAGATTATTCAGATTAGTGGTGTTATTAGACCATATGATATAGACCAAATAAATACTATAAACTCTAAGTATATTGCTGATGCGAAGATACTTTATAAAACAGAAGGTGAGATTGATAGAGCTACTAAAAAACCATGGGGTTCAAAGTTTGTTGAGTCAGTTTGGCCATTTTAAGCTTTACATGTAATATAAACTAAAAGGATTTAATCCCTTTAGTTCTTAACTGCTTGTGCCATATCCCACATCGGCATAAAGATACCAAGTGCCATCAAAAGAACCATACCTGCAATGAATGCCAACAATATAGGCTCAATATAAGCAGCGATATTGTCTATAATTTCATTAAATTTGGACTTAAAATAACCAGTAACTTTATCTAGCATTTTGTCTAATGTACCACTTTGCTCACCAGCGCGAATCATTTGAATAAGCATGCCCTCAAAAAGACCAGTATCTCTAAAAGCTTCAGTTAGAGAAACACCGCGACTAACAGATGTTTTTACAGCTGCTAACTTCTTTTTTAAGTGTACATTATCTAGTGTTAAAAGTGCAGTATCTAAAGCATCTGATATAGGTATACCAGCTCTAATTAGCTCCGTAAAAACAAGAGTAAACCTACTTAGTGTTGCATAAAATGTAATATTTCCTATAAGATATACTTTCAATATGTATCGATCGTATTGAGCTTTAAAATCTTCATTATTTTTAAGTAAGTATTTAAAAGTCACAATAGTAACTACAAGCCCTATGAGTAGCAGATGACCATAGTTATTGACCATATGTTCCATAAAAAGTAGTATTTTTGTTGGAGCAGGAAGATCTGCTTTAAGTTTTTCAAATATACTTTTAAATTTTGGAACAACATATACCATAAGTATTGTAAATGCTATACCAATTGCAATTATAACCGTGATAGGATATCTTAGTGCTTTTTTGAATTTTTGTCTATTTTCTTCTATCTCTTCTAAAATTTCTGCAAGTTTTTCAAGAGATTCTGCCATATTACCAGTACTCTCTCCAAGTTCAACCATGGCTATAGTAACATCTCCTAGCTCATGTCTAAAACTCATCATAGATTCAGCTAGACTAAGTCCAGAGTTTAAATCATCGTCAACTTGTTCAAATATCTCTTTTAGCGTTTTATCAACTGTGGCTTTTGAAACCTCTTCTATACTATCATGAATAGATATACCAGCATCTGTCATAACTGCTAACTGTCTAACAGCTGCAATTAAATCTTTCATCTGAATACTTTTTTTAATAATAGCATTCATAATATTATTTTTTAAATTTTCTAATTGATCTTCAACTGGAGCTGAAGTCTCTTTTACATTTAAAATAACACCTGGAGTCTTTGATTTTGCCATACCAATAGCATCAGTTTTATTTGGTGCTTTAATAACTTTAATAGCTTTTTTCCCTTTAAATAGGGAGTGTATTTCAAAATATTTCATGATTTTGCCACTCTTATAATCTCATCTAGAGTTGTTATTCCATTTGAAGCTCTTATAACTCCATCTTGGAACATATCTGTAAAACCTTCACTAACTGCTTGGTCATGAATAGCTTTTTTACTTTCACCTTGAGCTATCATACTTGACAATTTTTCACTTACTGGAAGAATTTCTGAAAGCATTTCTCTTCCTTTATATCCTGTTTGTGAACATTTTTCACAACCATGATGTTTATAAAATTGATATTTTTGAGGAAGATAGTGCTTAATATCATCAAATAGTGCTTGAGGAAGAGTGGTCTTTTCTTTACAATATGGGCAAAGTTTTCGAACAAGTCTTTGAGCCTCAATAGCAACCAATGAACCACTTAGTAGGTATGGTTCTATTCCCATATCCATAACTCTTGTGATAGCACTAACAGCGTCATTCGTATGTAATGTTGAAAAAACCAAGTGCCCAGTAAGTGCAGCTTGAACAGCAATACGAAGTGTTTCTGAATCTCTAACTTCACCAATCATAATTATATCAGGATCTTGTCTTAGTATAGATTTTAGAGCTGTTGCAAAAGTAAGTCCTGCTTTTTGATTGACTTGCACTTGTTGGGTAAGGTTTAGTTGATATTCTACAGGGTCTTCAACGGTTATAATTTTAGTTGCTACATTTTTGATTGCATTGAGAGCAGCGTAAAGAGTGGTTGTTTTACCACTTCCTGTAGGTCCTGTTACAAAGATGATGCCATAAGGTGCTTTCATTGCTTTTGCAAATTTTTTATAGTTATTTGGGTGCATTCCTAAATCTTCTATGTTTATCATAACTTTTGATTTATCAAGAATACGTATAACTATAGATTCTCCATTTAGTATAGGAAGAGTAGAAATTCTAAAATCAAACTCTTTTCCAAGTATTGTTGCTGAAAAACGGCCATCTTGAGGTTTTCTTTTTTCAGCTATATCCATATTTGATAAGAGCTTCATTCTAGAAGCAAGAGGAGGGTAGATGTCTTTATCAAATATAAATGTTTCATTAAGCATACCATCAATTCTACCTCTTACAACACAGTTATTTTCTGTTGGTTCTATATGTATATCACTTGCACCCGCTAGAATAGTTGTTTTTAGTATAATTTCAATAAGTTTTAAAATTCCTGATGATTCTTGTGGATTTTCAGCAGCACTTGAAGTTATCTCTTTTCGTATCTCTCCTATTAATCCTTTAATACTCTCACTCATCTCTGCTTTATTGATATATTTTTCAATTTGAAATGGTTCAGCAATAATATATTTAACAAGTTTTCTAGGAAAAATTCTTTGAACACCCTCTTGTGAATTCATATTCATTGGGTCAATTAGTGCTATATAGACATTTATTTCATCTTCTTTAATAGGAAGAGCACCAAGTTTTTTCAGTTGAGCAAATGGTAATTTGGCCAACATTCTATAATCTATATCAATAGAATCTAAGTCAATATATTTAAGTTTTAAGTTTTTAGCTAACTCTTTTAGAAAATAAGTTACTTCTATTGCAAAGTTGTTATTGATTTCTCCTAAGGTAATATAGCCTTTTTTGTAGAACTCAATAATTAAAAGTAATAAATCTTCTTTTGCAAAAAAACCACTTTTTACGAGTATATCTCCAAAGGTTTCTTTAGAGTTTTTAACTTGTTTTGATATTTCTTTAGCACTGTTTTCATCTATTATCCTATTGTCAATTAGGTAGTTTAATAGATTATCTGTTATTTTACTCACTTATTCGCCTTTTTACCAATATGTACGCACTTTAGTTATTTTACCATTTTTATAGGTTCTTAAGAAGATTTTTTTAACTTTTTGATGTAATTCAATAGATAATTTATAAGTTATTTCATTATTGTCATCATCATTGAACCAATAAGCACTATTTCTATAGTCATAATCTCCACTTACAAATTTGTTAAATATTATAGATAAGATATATTTTGTTTTAGGTAAATTGATATAAGATATATCTACATCATCTACTAAAGCATGATAAAGAAGCTTTTTTTGATAAAGTATAGTTGCAAAATATGCTGCATTTTCTCTTGCTTCTGCTGATTTATATAGTTTTACTATAGGAAGGATAGTTCTGTTTATCATATCAACTTCTAGACAAGAGTGTGCATATATGTTCAGAAATTCTTCATCACTTTTATATTTTTGATATAAATCACCAGCTTTTAGGCAGGTTTTTCTATAGTTTTTTTCTTTATAAAATTTTAAAATATCATTTTTGTCTGTTGCATTTATAAATGTTGTTAGTATTATAAAAACCAAGCCTATTTTATTAATCATCTGTATCTCCAAGTTCTATTTTATGTAATAAGGCACTTAACCTTTTTGAGTTATTATTTGAAAGGTAGGCTTTTAATGCCCTAGTTGCATCTTCTTTTTGGTTTAGTTTTACTTTTGATTTGGCAAACCAATACCAACTTTTTGCATTTTGTGAATCAATATCATTTGCGGTCAGTGACCATTTTAGTGAATCAATATATTTTTTCTCATAATAATACTCTTCTGCTAACATTAGAGCAAATACTATACTTGAAGTAGAGTAATATTTATCTTTTAGATAAGCAATAGTATCTATCTCTTGCATATCAATTGAGATTTTTACCTTCTGTTTTGGAATTTCTTGTTTTGAAATATTTGTTTGAATTTCTCTTATTGGTTGTACTATTTGATATTTTTCTTTTGTAGTGATATCTTGCTTTTTATCACTATATTTTAAGTTTAGTGTTAAAAACCCATTGGAAGAGAAGAGTTCACTTCCTTGATCTGTTGGTTCAAGTTTAAAGTGATAAGGTTTTGAATTATCTTTTTTAATAATAACTTTTTCTATTTCAATTATCTGTTTTTCACTAGCATTAGATTCTATTGGCATAACTATAGTATTTTTATTTTTTATGCTATTGTTTATAACTGATTGTGTTGCTTTTTTGCTAGATTGTACGGTTTTTATTTCAGGTTTTTTATCTGTTTTTTCAATAGCAGTTTGTGTAATTATAGTGAGTTGTTCTGGAAAATATATTGTATAAGTGATTGAGAATAAAATTGTTATTATTAATAGCATAAAAATATATAATTTACTTTTTTGTTTTATTTTATATTTGAACCATTTTTTTTCTAATTCTATAATTTCTTCTGTATTAAACATTTATCATTCCTAGGTTTATGGCTGCCATCTCAATAAATTTTAATTTTAATGTTTTTCTGCTTACTATTGAAGGTTTATTGACATCATAATATTCTAAGATTTCAAATAGTTTATACATGAGTTTATTTATAGTTCTTAGGTTCCCTTTCGTTACTTTCATAAGAAACTTATAATGAGAATCTTTAAATAGAGATAGATGTTCAAATTTATTATGAAAAAGCATTTTTTTTTCAATGTAGGTTTTAACCTCATTGATTGATGAGTTATGTAATTCTATTGTTTCCCAAATTCTTGTTTGAAAATAATCTTTCGCTAAAACATCCTCTTTCTCAGTTTTATGGACAGTAAAAAGGAATTTAAATTTTCTTGAATCTGACATTAGCCTAATCTTTTCTATAAGCTCTTGTGGATAAAGTTGAGCTTCATCTATAAGTACGGTAACAGATGATTTTTCTTCAAGTTTTTTAGTAGCAGTTGATAGAAATTCATTATAACCTGAAAACTTAGGAGAGTCTTCTTTAAAAACATTTTCGTATAGTGCTTTTAAAAACTCTTTTTCATCAAAAAAAGGTCTTGGGAAAAAGACCACATTTTTTTTATCTTTATAATCATTATATATTTTTTGCAGAAGAAATGTTTTACCAGTTCCTGGTTTACCAAAAAAAAGAATCAGTTTAAGAGGCTTATTAAGTGCTTGAACAAGTCTCTCATATGCATATACTGATTTATCTAAGTTCACATAATCAAAAACCTCTCCATCAACGAAGATGTTTTTGATTTGGATATAGTTACTGGTCATATATTCTCTTAGAGAAGCCTAGGTCTTTAAGTGTAGCTTTTGTATCGTCTTTTGCACCTATGATTCTAGGAGTAATAACAAATATAAGCTCTTTTACTGTTGTTTTAGTTGCTTCAGATTTAAAAGCTTCTCCAATCAAAGGAATTTCACTTAAAAAAGAGACACTTGATTCGTCACTACTAATACTTCTGGTAATTAGTCCACCAAGAATTATAGTGTTTCCATTTGCTACTTTCACAATAGTAGAAAGTTTCTTTTCTGATGTATCTGGAGCAATTTCTCTTGGAGTTATTTGTTTACCATCGTCTTCTGGGTATTTGAAATTACTAACAGCTGGGTTTATTCTTAAAATTATATCATTATCTTTAGTAATTTCAGGAGTAATATTTAGTAGTATACCTATGAAGACAGAAAAATTATCGTAAGACTCACTTACCGTTCCTGTATTATCTGCACTATTTTCAGTACTTCTTACCCTATAGTTAATATTGTCACCAATTGTTATGAGTGCTTGTTGGTTGTTCATAGATAGTATCTTTGGGCTAGATATTATCATTCCCTCTCCTTGAGTGTTTACAAAGTCTATTAATCCTTCCATACTAAATACTGCATCACTTATATTTGTTATTGTGCCTGAACTAACAGTTGCTATTGAACTTACAATATCTTGAGTATTATTTGCTGTAGTCTTATGACCTAATGATAAGCTAAATTTACTCCAATCAATTCCAGTTTGAGAACTTTCTTCTAATGCTACACTAACAATACTAACGTCAATAAGTACTTGTTTATGTAAGTTTTTTTCTAAAGTATTTAAATAATCTTGAACTCTTTTAAGTTGTGTTTTTGTACCAGTGACAGTTATTAATCCTGCATTTGCATTAACAATTGGAGCTTGGGCTACATAATCTTCGGCTCCCGTATTTAATATTGAAGTAGTCTCTGCGAGCATTGTTGACCAAAAATCAAATATTTCTATTGAGTTAATAGTATGATCACCATTGCCTGCCGCAGTTCCACCTGTATCACCTTTTGCTATAACTGCATCAACTGATGCGTTAAGGTTTGCAGTACCCTGTCTTACAGAAGTAACATAGTCTAGTACAAAAGTTTTAGTTTTAAGAGCAGATATTTTTAGAAAATTTTTGTTATATTCATAGTACAAATCATTATCTTCAATAAGAACTTTAAAAATTTCATCTAATGAAAGATTTTTAATATTTACTCCGTACAACTCTTTTTGTACAAGCGTTGAAGCAAATGTATCTTTTACGATGATACTAAAATCACAGCTATCTGCTATTTGTGTTAATAGTTCAATAACTGTTACTTTTTCTGAAGTCTTTATATTAAATACTCTATAATCACAACTCTTCGCAGCACTTAGTGGTTGACTTAAGATAACCATAAAGGCTATCAGTAAGATATACTTACTTTGAAGAAAATTTAATTTTGCTAACATTGCTCTTCCTTATAAAAAGTTCCTTTTTAGAGTGCTCATTTTTTATGATTACACTATTACTTCTAATACTTACCAATTTAAAATCACCAATTTCACTATGGAGTTTATACCATTGTCCATTTAATTTCGCTTTATTATTTAATATCGCAGTTAAGGTATAAGTAGGCTTTTTTATTGTTACCGTACCATTACCATCTTTTGCAACCACTTTGCTATAAGTCATTATAAAAGGGTTTTTGACTCTATCTATTTGTGAGTTAGATATACCTATTCGTTTTTTTCCAATTTGCGAAAATAACTTATCATATTCTTTTATATCATTTTTTGCTGCAACTAGCGTTGAAGACAGAATTAGTGATAGAATCAAGGTTACTATTGGTTTCAATATTTCATCCCCCATACAGCTATATCAAGAGTTGCAGTAATGGTGTCACTGCTTTCTAAATTTAGGTTGTTTATGTCAACAACAAGTTCACTCTCTTCTAGCTCGTTAATAAACTTAAGTATGTTATTGAATTCACCATTAAAGTTTATTTGAACTGTTAAAACTTGTTGAATTTCTTGAAGATTTGGTTCAGAAAAACTATTACCAATAAGAGCTATTTCGATGCCATATTTTTTTGCTATAAAAGCTATAGAATCTAAAAATTTTGCCCAGTTTTTATCATTAAACAAGAGATAAGACAACTCTTTTAGTTTTGTATCTACATACGCATTTGAATATTTTACATCTTCAAGAAGATTTTTTTGTTTTTTGACTTCTAAATTCATTTTTTTAATAATGAAATTTTTGTCACCATTTCTTGTTGTAGAGTTTAGGTATGCTTTTTCTTGATTTAATTTAGAGTGGATATTTTTATGTGTATTTTTTGTTTTTTTAAGCATCTTTTCCGTAACAGGAAAAAGATATGAATAAATAACAAATCCAATAGCAACAAATACCATCAAAAAAACTAGTGAGAGTTCACTGCTTTTTTTGCCTTTAAGATAATTATCTATCTTATCAAATGTACTAGGTCCACTCATGATTAAAGTCCTACCACTATCTGACTAAGATAAAGATTA
>DQTM01000089.1 GCA_015662785.1 Sulfurospirillum arcachonense
AAAAAGAGTTGATCAAAAGATAAGTTTTTATCTCATTTATCTAGACTTAGATAACTTTAATCATATCAATGATACCTATGGACATACTTTTGGAGATAATCTACTAAAACAAGTTGGTATAAAACTCAAAATGTCATTAGAAAATGGTTCATTTATGGCGAGACAAAGTGGAGATGAATTTATCATCCTTTACGAGAGTGATAACATAGATGAAATCACTCTGTTTTTAAAGAAAATATTTGACATATTTAGCTCATCATTTATAATCAATGATACAGAGATATTTCTTGGCACTAGTATGGGCATATCAAAATACCCAAAAGATGGAGAAAATGCCGAAGTACTTCTAAGCCAATCAGATACTGCACTATATAAAGCAAAAGATAGCAAAGGAACTTTTCTATTTTTTGATAAAAATATGAGAAAAGATTCTAAAAAATCACTACTCATCGAGAGTGAACTTAGACAAGCTATACAAAGAGACGAGATATTTATAACTTATCAGCCTAAAATAGATGCGATAACAAAAAAGATGGTAGGAGTTGAAGCTCTCATAAGATGGCACAATAGAAACCTTGGCATCGTAGCTCCCTTGGATTTTATACCTATCGCTGAGAAGAGTGGACTTATCCGAAAAATCGGTCTTTTTGTACTTGAACAATCAACCAAAGAGATAAAAGATATATGGAGCGAAACTAATACTGACTTTAAACTTTCTATAAACCTGTCGCCTTATCAACTCACAAATGATACCTGCCTAGAAAAATTTTTAAAGATTATAAAAAGAAATAATTTCCCTGCAAATAGGCTAATATTTGAAATTACTGAGTCAGTTTTAATACAAGACATAGATGAGACTATAGAACTTCTTGAGCGTTTTAGAGCTGAAGATATGGGTCTCTCTTTGGATGATTTTGGAACTGGGTTTTCCTCTTTGAGTATTTTAAGTAAACTGCCTATCAATGAGCTTAAAATAGATAAATCTTTCATACAAGATATAACAACCAACCAAGAAAACTTATCTTTAACCAAATCTATTATAGATATAGGTAACAATATGAATATAAGAACAGTTGCTGAGGGAGTAGAGAGTCCATTTGAACTCGAAATACTTCAAAAACTAGAGTGTAGTATTATCCAAGGCTACTACTATTCTCAACCTCTTAGAGAAGATGAACTCATCAAATTTATTCAAGATGGTAGCTATTTAAAAAAATAATTTTTTTCGGTAAGCTCTTCTTTACCTAAAATTTGCTAAAATTCTATTTCACAAGTGGGGGGTATATGACCCTGGTGGGCATCACGGGCTTCAAACCCGATGTCTGGGCGGTTGACCGTCTGGAGGTAGGTTCGATTCCTACACCTTCTCGCCATTTCTCCCCACATCTTTCATTACTTGATTCCAATCCTTATCAAATACTTTTACAATATACTGTTTTTTATGAGGAATAAGGCAATTTGAACAGTCTTGATGAATAGCCTCTTTAGTTTTAAATATAAAGCCATTTTTAGAGTTTATATTACAAAAGCTTAAAAGTTTTTTTCCATCTATCTCTTTGAAACCAACATCATCTCTAAATCTAAAATGAGGACAAGCACAGAGATAACAATTAAGATTTCCCATCTCATGGCATTTAATATTTTTTGCATAAAGAGGACAAAAATCAGGTTCGTTTATTTTCATATTTTCATACTTAAAATACTCTATAATTTCATTATCGCTTAACAAAAAGAGTTTTTTTAATATTAAACTATGCTTTTTATTATGTGCGTTCATCCAGCTTTGATATGACATAAAGGCTCCTTAGATATAATTATACTATGAAAAACAAACAATTTAAAAGAGCCGAAGTTCTTACAATCTCAACTGCGCATTTTATGCATGATATATACTCATCTTTTTTAGCCCCTCTTCTACCACTTTTGATAGAAAAACTTGGCATGAGCCTTTTTATGACAGCATTTTTAGATATCGCTCGTCGTATCCCTTTTCTTTTGAACCCTTTTTTAGGTCTAATTGCAGAGAAGACTGGACTAAAATATTTTGTTATATTGACTCCTGCTATTACAGCCATGTCTATGAGTTTGATTGGGCTTGCTGACTCATACAGTGTTCTTATGATACTCATCTTCGTTGCAGGTATTAGTGCAGCTCTATTTCATGTACCATCTCCAACTATGATAAAAGAAGCGAGTGGCGATAGAGTTGGTGCTGGAATGAGTTTTTTTATGGTTGGTGGAGAAGCAGCAAGAACATTAGGTCCACTTATAGTAACTGCTGCGGTATCATTATGGGGATTAGAAGGTATATATAAACTTATGCCTTTAGGTATAGTTGCCTCCATAGTACTCTATATAAAACTAAAAGATTTTGACACGAACAGACCTCTTCAAAAACCAAAAGAAAAAGGTGATACAAAAAAACTTTTAAAAACTTACAAACCTTTTTTCCTAATGCTTGGAGGATTTTTACTCTTCCAAGCTGCTATGAAAAGTGCACTAACACTTTACCTTCCTGTCTATCTTGTGAACCAAGGAGAAACTCTTTGGTATGCTGGTATTTCTATATCTGTGCTACAACTATTTGGTATCATAGGAACAATGGCTTCAGGCAATGTCTCAGACAAGATAGGACGCAAAACAACTCTTGTAATTTCAAGTTTTGGTATGGTTATCAGTATGGCACTATTTTTATGGTTTGACACGATTTTTCTTCTCCCTCTTGTAGGAATATTTCTCTTTGCAACTGGTCCTGTCCTCATGGCAACTGTGCAAAGTACAAGCTCACATATGCCAACTTTTATGAATAGTATGTATATGTCTATAAACTTTGGAGTAAGTGCCAGTATAGTTTTTGGAGTTGGTATTTTAGGGGATAGTTATGGTTTACATGTAACATATATAATTTGCAATATTATGGCTATAGGCTGTATACCAATGGCATTTTTACTAACTAAATATGCTCGTTAAGTTATTTTTAGTGCTATTGTCATTATGAATTATCTTACTCGTAACATCATAGAGTTTGTAATCAAAATACTCTATAACTCCATTTCTTAGTAACAAGAAATTAAACATTACTAAAGCAACTAGCCCAAAAAATAGGTTTGAATATTTCATAATCTATTTTATAAAAATCTCTACGCGACGATTTTTTGCCTCTGATACATTGTCTTTTGTTTCAATCAACAAGTCACTCTCTCCATATGATTTAACTTTTAAATCATGCAAGTCAACATCGGAAGACAATAGCCACTCTTTTACATACTCTGCACGCTCTAAACCCAATTTATGATTAGATGAAGATGCCCCTTTTGTATCAGTATGACCTATTATGCTTATATCAGCAGGTATTCTTTGTTTTATCTGTATTAATATGTAAGGCAATTTTTCTTTAGAAGCAGATGTCAATACTTTGTAGTTATTTTCAAAATAGAGATTTACATGTACAGGCTCTAAAGGTATGGCATCTATTGCACTTTTAAACTTTTTATCTATCTCTTCTTGTGACATCGTCTTAATCTCACTTGGAGCACTATTTTTTGAAGTCAAACTTACATATTGCCCAGCTTTATCTATTGTTGTTGAACCTGCATCGGTTTGAATAACTATTGCATTTTGTTTTCCATCATTATCGGCTAAAACTATGGTTGTTGTAGTTCCTGTATTCATAATAGAAGCTACGAACATGACTACCCAAGTAGCAATTACAACTAATTCCAT
>DQTM01000173.1 GCA_015662785.1 Sulfurospirillum arcachonense
GCGTATATATCTATAGTCATACTGTCTACTTTTCGAGCATTTTTGTACTCCACGATGTGACCTCGTTCATACATAGACCCACTTACATTTCGTATGTCATCACTTTTTTGCACTATTTCTTTTACTGTTGGCTTTGCTAAAAGTAAGGTTGCAGTTGTTAGTATTATTATAAAAATCTTCATCTTATATCTCCTTAGTTTGGTAATATAAGTATAAAGGGTTTTGGAATTTAAGGCTTTTCCAAAATTGCTAAATTCATAAATCCAATAATTTTTCTAAACTAGAAAAAATCACTTCTATAGTTTTTTTAGATTCAAGTCTGTGGTCTGACTCTGGATAAATATTGACTTTTAAATTGGTTTTTCCAACTTGTTGAAAATTTTGACTGAAAAAGTGAGTTCATTTAATTAAAAACTTAGAAAATAAAGTAGTAGGCTAAAAAAATTAAAGTGATACCTGGCAGATCTAAAACTTATACCCATAGCTCAAACTCCCTCCTGTATATTCTGTATCAAAAAAATTAATATTAGAATCACGTTTTCCATAAAAGAGTGCCATTTTTAGATAGCTATTTTTATTGTTAAACAAATTATCTACCATTAACTGACCACCTATAGACATCCCTTCTTCATTTCTCTTTTTATTAAAATAGCTATTTTTACTGTTAAAAATATACCGTTCATAACCCACTTCTGCTGTTAGTGTATAATCCGAAGCCAATTCAATAAAGGTAAAAAGTGAGATTACATTTTTATGGTGTGTATTACTCTCCCTTTTTGAATCATGGTAAGTAAAGTTATATCCTAACCCCATATAAACATTTTTACTTAATGATAAAAGTAATGCATTAGCATCAAAGCCAATTTCATTAGCACTTTGTTGTGCATCTTTCGCAACTTTATCATCTATCTCAATATTTTTGTAACTTAAAGAAAACTCAATAAATTCAGAGTAGGTTTTAGAGATAGAAAGTGCTAACTCTTGAGCATCAACCAACTTTCTATTTTGATTTACCAAATAAGGATTTTCAAAAACCTCATAACTATTATATGATGCTTCAACCAAAAAAGCATCAAAGTCATGACGATACCCAATACCTTGTGTATTATCTCCAACACCAACAAAAAAACCATTATATTCAAATGAAAGTACAGGAACAGCTATTTCTTGTTCTGTTGGAGACTTCGATAAACTTATATTTTTTTTATTTTTTATATAAGACAGGTTGTCTTTTGCAGATATAAATCCTATTCCAAGTTCAATATGGTCCTCTGCTAGCAATATGCTACTACTAAGGCTCATTAAACCTAATAGAATTTTATTTTTCATCTTCTTTTTCCTTAATATGTTTTCATAAAATCAATAAGATTTAAACCAATAGAGTCATTTTTTGACAAACCTAAACTAGGAGAAATTCTTAAAACATTATCTGAACTGTCTAAAATGACAATCAGCTTATCTTCTTTTGTATCTTGAATCATATATGAGGAGAAACCTGCCCACGCACCTGAATGAGCATAAGACCCATCTTTATTAAGATCCCACCCAAATCCATAATCATTCTTACTACCATCATTTAATACCGTATATTCAAATGCTTTTTTATAATTTTCTTTAGATACCAATGTTCCATTTTTAATGGCTCTGCTCCATCTCAATAAATCGGAGGCTGTGGTATAAACACCACCATCTCCAGCCACTCCATCAAGATAATTTAAGTCATACAGTACTTTTGTGTTGTCGAAAACGCCTGCATTTGAAAAACCATAAACACGATGCTTTAATACACTTGCCTCTGACAACTTGTTCAATATGGCAGAGTCGTTCATATGTAGTGGTTTAAAAATATGTTTTTTCATAAAGTTGGCATATTTTTCATGAGATACTCGCTCTACTATTTCAGAGAGAAGAACGTAACCTGTATTACTATATTTAAACTCTTTTCCAGAAACAAATTCTAATGGTGGTTTATACTCTTTAAATAGACTTATCATATCATTGGTCGTAAATACTTTTGACTTATCCCAATGCCTATCTGTTAAAGATATATAATCTTCCAATCCAGAAGTGTGTTGCAATAGATGATTAATGGTAACACCTGATAAGTAACCCCATTCAGGAATATATTTTGTTATATCATCGGTATAGCTAAGCTTACTTTGTTGTTCTAAAAGCATTATTGCCATAGCTGTAAAAGGTTTAGATAAGGAAGCAATGTTAAAAGATGAATGCTTAGATAAGCTAGATTTATTTTTAATATCTTCATAACCATACTGTTTCTGAAAAATTACTTTTCCTTTTTCTGCTAAAAGGATTGACCCATGAAACTGACCTTCTTTATAGCGTTCATCTAGCCATTTCTCCAGTTTACTTACCTTGACATGCTTTTTGTCATTTTTATTACTATCTATGCTTTTCATGCACCCTGTTGTAAATAGCAATATAAATGCTACAAAAGTTAAATATACACTCTTCATCATTTTCCTTATTTAAGTTATTTAAATAATTATAAATAAAATAAATGAGGAAAAAATGAGGACTAATAAAGTCTCTTCATTAACTTCAAATAACTCATTTTAATGTTGATGTCATCTATTAGAATGTCTTGTAGTTTTGACTCTTTTGTATTTCTCAACGTGACTAAGTCTTCTTTAGTTTTTAAACCATTCGTATACAGTGCATTCACTTCCTTTATCAAATTATTATAGGTCGCTATTGCCTTCTTATGGTGTATTATTCTATTTTTTAAAAGCTTAACTTCTTCTACAATAGAATCATAAAAAATCTTCTCATCTTCTAATCGGTTTTGATATTTTACTTCAGCAAGTATTAGATCTTTTTGAACAATTTCTTTTGTTTTTCTCTCATTGTAATCAATAGGCATAGAAATATTAAATCCCATATTCCAATTTGTATTGTCATGACGCGTATAGTTTTTATATTTACTGTCTTCATACTTATAGTTTGCGACTACAGAAACCCGAGGAAGATAACTTGAAGCTAATATTTTTTTAGACAATCGCTTATGTTCCACTTCATCTTTTTGAATATGCACTGCATTTCTTTCTAAGAATTCCTGACGTGATAATAAATAGAAAGGTTTTATTTTTATACTGCTATATGATTTGTTAGACAAAGATTTCAACGCTTTAATATAAGATAATTTCTCGATACCTAGAGTTTCTATTTCATTTTTAAGATCACTTCGTTCCAACATCGAAGTATCAAGTTCTGATATATCGATAAGCCCTTTGTTGTAGCGTGCTTGTTTAGATAAAATCTCTATCTTTTTGTTTTTTATACTAAAATTTAACTGCTTTAACTTCAAGTCAATTACCTTTAAGATTAAAACATACTCATAAATCGTAATGTTCATCTGTTGAAGTTGAGTTTTGAATATTTTTTTGCCTAGCACCTTCTCTAATGCAGCCTGTACACTTTCATAGCCTAACCCACCGCTTCTATAAATATCTTGGGAAAGACTCAACCCAATGCTTTTTAACTCATCAGCATCTCGGTCGTTGATATTAGATTTATAATATTCTGACTCCAACATGAGAGGTGCTATCCAATCTGTCTTATGTCGTTCAGACTCTAAAAAGGACTTCTCCTGCTGTAGCAAAAGTTCTTTGAGTTGTTTCTCTTTAATATTTCCAGAAAAAAGTATAAGTGGTAGGAAGAATACATATAAATATCGCATTATCTAAACTCCACTTTTACTACTGTTCCAAAATACCTCTTAGGCTTGAAGTTTTTTTTGACAATACGCACTAAAAAGCTTGAAAGGTTCACTCCATCTCTTACTTGTGAAACCTTCTCTATTGTATACTCAGACTTTTTACCATTTATAAAAATACTTTTAGATTGTATACCCTCTATCTCTTTGGCTCTTACATAAAGTTCAATCTTCTCTTTTGAAACATCATAACTATCCATTATCTTACTCCCAACATCAACATAGTCTCCCTCTCG
Source organism: Sulfurospirillum arcachonense (assembly GCA_015662785.1). GTDB lineage: Bacteria > Campylobacterota > Campylobacteria > Campylobacterales > Sulfurospirillaceae > Sulfurospirillum_A > Sulfurospirillum_A arcachonense_A. The sequence goes on from DQTM01000173.1 coordinate 3,973, forward strand.
AACATAAATTTTACCAACATACTTTTGTTCAAGAAAAAATGTTTTCTTATCTATTCTATACTCTAACAAATCAATGTTTTTTTGTAACTCTTCCATTTGACTTTGTATCTCATAAAGAGAACTCTTTTCAAGGTCTTTTTCATACTGACTTATTTGTCGTACCTTATTTTTACGTGAAAAGTTATCTGCTTTGAGTGAGTAAGCCCTCTTTGAAAATTTCAAGCTGGACTTTAACCCTTTTACTTCAATCGCTTCTACTCTTTTTTCGACTTGAACAAGACTTTTTCTCTGACCTAGAAACCCGTACTCAGCTTCACGTTTTACCTTTGTAACCAAACCATTAATCTCCGAAAGTACCAGTACTTTTTCATAAGGTTCTACCTGTGCCGTATAACTGTTTGCTTCCATAAAAGTTGTTAGCAGTACGGTAAATATCATTTGCTTCATCATATTATCTCTCTTTCAATTTTTTTCGATTTAACACAGCAAAAAGTGCTGGTAAATACAGAAGGGTTAAAATAGTACCCCACAGCAATCCAAACCCAAGTGAAACAGCAACAGGTTGTAAGATTTTAGCTTGACCTGAAGCAAAAAATATCAAAGTGGAGAGTCCTAAAAAAGTAGTTACTGAAGTTATCATAATGGGTCGTAATCTTAGTTTTGCTCTTTTGGTTAACTCTTCTATGCTTTTTGCATGTCGTATGAAATCCAACATAATAACGCCATCGTTTATGACCACTCCTGCTAAACCTAAAATACCAATGACTGAGGTTAAAGTAAAGTTCATGTCAAGTATCAAATGTCCTACAATCGCCCCAATAACAGAAAAGGGAATGATGGAAAGAAGCATTAAAGTTTGAGCATAAGAATCAAACATCACAAGTAGGGTAATAAATATTAAAAAGAGGGCTATCATAAAAGCATAACTCATCTCTTTCATCATCTGTTCATTCTGTTCTTGTTCTCCTTCTAGGTTCACCGTCACACCCTCTTCTTTTAAACTTTCAAATAAAGGATATAACTTTATCAGTACCTCTGTAGGCGTAATGGTTTCATGATTAACATTGGCAAAAACAATTTTGACATCTACCCCATTGTGCTTGTAAAGTGTCTCGAAACCTCTTCTGTAAGAGAAGTCACATATGTCTGAGAGTAATACCCTAGATGAACCATCAGCTGTCTCCAGCTCATAGTTCTTTAAAGATTCAAGACTCTCTTTTTGTAAACTTTTAGTCTTAATCTCAATAACCCCCTCTTTACCAAGAACTTTACCTTGTCTACCTTCCAAATAAGAAGAGGAAAGGACTATGCCTAAGTCAGCTTGGGTAAATCCCAACTCTTTTCCATATTCATTTAAATCAAGCTTTAACTCTTTTGTTCCCCACTTAGCACTGTCATCTACAGAAATAATTCCATCTATGGCATTCAACTCTTTTTTGACCTTAGTTATTGCTAACATAAGCTTTTTTGTATCAGGAGATGAAAGCAGTATCTCGATGTCATTACTTACTATCCCCGAGCCTTCTTTTTTGATGGAGAAGTCTTCTAAATCTTTACTTTTTAGTGGTTCTAAAATCTTCTTCAACTCTAAAATAGTGCTGTCTATATCTCTGCTTCTAATCTTTTGACTATCACTATGTTCTATGGCGAGGAAAGGGTTAATAAACTCCTCCACAAAGTTCTCAGGTATTCGGTCATAAAGCTCTATGTCAAATTGGAAAACAGAAGGTTTTATCTCTAACTGTTCTTGATTATCAACACGTACACCAGAGAGGTAGGAGAGTGATTTAATGGCATACTGCTCTTTTAGTTCAAGTAATTTCGCTTCGATTATTTGTGTTTTTGCATAGGTCTCATCTACTTTGGTATTGACGGAGAACTTTCCTTTGATTGTAAAATTATTACTGTCATAATCAGGAAAAAGTTGATACCTCATTTCTGAGAGCATTAGCAAACCTATAAAAGGAATAATTAGCATAAAAAACAACAAGAATGTTTTACGGTAATAGATAAAATACCCCAATACCTTTTGATAAAAGTCATTAAAGCGACTCCAGTCCAACTCTTTGTCCTTACTGTCCAAAATATGGTATGAATGCATAGGTAAGAAAACAAAACTCTCCAAAATAGAAGCCAAAATCAACACCACTATAGCAACAGGTATCATCTTGAGAAACTCGCCTATCTCACCTGTTAAAACAAACATAGGAATAAAAGCAAACATGGTTGTAAGAGAGGAGACAAAAACAGGTATCATCACCTCTTTTGTTCCTTCTATGGTTGCTTGAAGTTTGTCTTCTCCTTCCTGAATATGACGTTGCACATTTTCTGCTATGATGACAGCGTCATCTACTAAAACACCTAAAATCAATAATGTTCCAATCAAGGTCATCATATTAATACTATGCCCAGCTATGTCTAAAAAAACTACCCCTATCAAAATGGTTGTAGGAATCCCAAGCACCACTACAAAGGCAACCCGTTTATTGATAAGAATACTCATGGACAAACCTATGAGAATAATCCCAAACAATATACTAGATACTACTGTATTTAGACGGCTTTTAATCGCTACAGACATATCTTCAAAAGCATTTATTTCTACTTCTGGGTATATGTTGTTCATAATTTCAAGCTCTTCTTTTATACGTTTTACCAAAGCAATAGAATTGGCTTTATCATTTTTTGAAATAGCCAATTGTATATTGGATTCTCCATTAAACTTTGTGATTATATCCGTATCATTATATTTCTTTTTAACCGTAGCAATATCACCTAAATAGATGTTTTTTCCATCTATTTTCAAAAGAGTATTTAAAAAATCACTCTCTTTAAATTCAGAATTCTTAGTACTTAGTAAAAACTGTTCTTCTTCTCCCTCAATCATCCCCAAAGGATAGATATAAGAGATATTTTGGATCACTGCCATGAGTGACTGTTTGTTCAGTCCGTACATGTCTACTTTTTGATTGTCAAAAACAATTTCAAAAATCTTATTGGTATCTTCATAAAAAGAAACCTGAGAAATGTTATTAATAGAAGAAAGTTTATCTTTTAACTCTTCAGCAATGCCAATGAGACTTTCTTTGGACTGAGTTGAAGAAGAGAGTGTCACTGATATAAGAGGGAAAGAAAAATCCATTAATGAGGCAATGGGTTCATCCATATCATTAGGTAAATCAACCCTTGTATTTGAGATAATACTTTTTGCATGGTCTAGAATATTTCTCTCATTTGCATTATCTTCAAGTGTCATTATGATGCTAAAACTACCTGTTTGCACAAATGTATCTAACTCTTTTACCCCATTTAATGATCGTAAACTTTTTTCAAGTTTCGTAACAACCATGTTGTTTAGTGTATCAATACTTGTACCTGCGTAGCCCCCTGAAACCTGAATTTTATTGATTTTAATTGCAGGGTATATGTCTTTAGGAATGTTTGTATAGCTAAGTATCCCTAAGACAAAGAAAAATACAAAAAGTGTATAGTTTAAATTGGGTTTACTAAGAAAAAACCTAAGTATGTTAGTCATTATTTTACCTTATTTACGTAGTTTCATGTCAAAGTCCACACCTTCTAGTCTAAGCAGTTTTCCTTCTTTAGACATGTTCAGAAGTTCAACTTCATTTTGTCTGCTGGTTCGTTTCTCTAGTTGATAGTGTTTATTACTTTGTAGTACCTTATACATTCTCTTCTCCTTTAAACCGTAATAGCCTTTTTTTATTGCAAAGGACATGTTCTTTATACTCATGGTGGTAAGTAAAGATGAGAGAATCTACAGAGATTTTAAAATGCGTCTTATATTTTCGTTGTTTGTTTTTCAGAGTTTTTATTTTTATAGAAAGTGTCCCAATCTGTTTATCATCAGATTTCAAGTCATAAATTTCAATAGTGACAAAAGCTAAGCTGCTAAGTAATAGCATTGCTGTAAGTAGTTTCATGATTTTCCTTTGTTTTGTTTGCTGGGTAAATTATGTCAAAAATAAATGAGGAGGATATAAGGTTATTTTTTTCCTTTCAGTAAATTCATAAATATAAATTATTTCATACTAGTAACTATGCAGTTGATAGTAATTTTAATCCTAAAATCCCAACTACAATAAATAGTAAAGATACTATTCTCATTACTTCTTTAGACTCTCCAAATAGTATCATACCAAGAATGGCAACACCAACTGCCCCAATACCCGTCCATACTGCATAGGCAGTTCCAACTGGAATCGTTTTCATAGCCATTGATAATAATACAAAACTAATTCCCATAGCAGCTAGAGTTAGTACTGATGGAATTATTTTTGTAAATCCATCAGTATATTTGATACCTATTGCCCACCCACACTCAAATAACCCCGCTATTACTAAATATAACCAATCCATTAGATCTCCCTACATATATATTGTTAATGTCTTAATAAGTAGTATAAGGAAAAAAAATGAGAAAAAAATGAGGTTATTTTAAAATACTAATCTAAAAACTGCTCCGTTCAAAGTATTTTCTACCTTCAGAACACCTCCCATATTTTTTTCTATAATTATCTTGGACATATAAAGTCCAATACCCGTACCTCCTTCTTTAGTAGAAAAATAAGGCTCAAAAATATGCTTTATGATCTTGCTGTCAATACCACCTGCATTATCATAAATACTTACGGTACTAGCCTCGATAACTATGGTTATTTTTGGATTCTTTATCTCTTTTTGAAGCAAGGCATCTTTTGCATTAGAAAGTAGGTTTAAAACAACTTGTTTATACTCATTTTTATAGTTTTCAACTTCACTCTCTTCTATAACCTCTAAAACTACTTCAATATTATGTTGTTGAAACATATTCTTCATCAGTGCTAAAACTTCGTTTGTTGCTATAGAAAAAGTAAAAATCTCTTTCTCTTTTTTGGGTGCATAAAAGTCTTTAAAATCATCAATCGTTTGAGACATAAATTCCAACTGAATAGTGGCTTCATCTAACTTTTTATGTAAATATTTTGGCTCCAAAATATTTTGCTTCTCAGCTTCTTGAAGCGTCATAAAGTTGTAAGATAAATAGGTCAAAGGCTGTCTCCATTGATGAGCGATATTACCTATCATCTCTCCCATGGAAGCCAGCTTGCTTTGGTGTATCAGCATCTCTTTTTGTACTTCTTTCTCTTCATCTGTAAGGCGAATATTATATACTAATCCTATGGCTAATAATATGGCTTCTATGGTTGAACCTAAGAGTAAAATATCTATATCAGTATAATCACTTGTCAAATCACTTGTATATGCTCTTAAGAAAACAGAAAAAAAGAGAACACTCCATCCCATTAAAAAAAAGTTTGCAGGTTTAAACCCTTCTTTATAACGAAGATACCCAATAACAATATAGACAAGACCAAAAAGAGGATAAAGGTCAAATTTGGAAATTACCGATGTTTGCATCACTATTAAAAAAAGCATATCTAGTGCTATTAAAAAGAGAAATATTTTTAATACCTTATTCCATTTTTTTAAATGTTTGGCAGTATCAAGAAATGAAGCTGTAAAAAGTGTAGCAAATAGCATAATGATTAAACTCAGCACATCAAACCAAACTTCATTACTTTTTGAACTATGCTCCAGCAACCCTGTTAAATACAAGAGTAAAGAGACCATGGAGAGTTGCATCAACGCATAATATAAAAATGCTTTTTCTCTTTTGTAGTAGTAGAGTGTTGCATTATAAAAAGCTGTCATAAGAATCAGACCCAACATCATGCCAAATAGTAGTAAATAGTAGAGATACCCCGTTGTCCAAACATAAAACTCATTTGCCTTTTGTATAAATACATAAACATCTAATGAAGGGTTTTTCAGGGGGATAAGCTTCAAATAATACTCATCAGCATCCCTCTTTTTATTATAAAAGAACCTAAATGTTTTGTCTACTCCTTGCATAAATTTGTAGGGCTTTTGTTCAGGTATAAATGATGAAACATCAAAATCCATATCACCATACCTTATGAAATACTCCCCTTCTTCTAACGGGGAGTCTATTTTTAACTGTAACCAATAAATAGCATCTTTATCTTCTAATCTTTCGTCTTCTCTCATCTTAACAAATAGATGCTTTTTGCCCTCTATATCTTTTAAATTTAACAGTTTGTCTGTTGTTTTATAGATAAACAGTTCAATATCTCTAGACGTGTCTTGGGCAAAAATAACAAATGTGGACAAAACAAATATAAGAATGATTTTTTGCATTATATAACCTTTATTCTATAGCCATAACCTGACACATTCTCTATAAAGTTTTCCTGCATTTTAGCTCTTAAGACTCTAACCAAGGTACGTAAAGCATCTTTGCTCATGCCCTCATACGCCCAGATAGTACTCTCTATCTCTTCATAAGTCACAACTCTTTCTTTATTTTCCACCAACAAGTCCGTTAAAGATATCTCATTATGTGACAATTTTACAATCTTATTTTCTACAAGCAGTGTCTTATTTAGCCTATCATATGAAACCACATCTGAGAAGTTCAAGACAGACTCTACCTCTGCTTCATCTACATAAATATAAGCAATCTCTAAAGCTTCTTTGAGCTTAGGAGCAGTAACAGGTTTCACAATATATTTGATTAGCTGTAATTCCAAAGCCTCCAATAAATACTCCGAATGTGTATACGCTGTGGCGATAATAATGGGTACTTTTTTGTCCAACTTTCGAACTTCCTTCGCCATTTCCAAGCCATTCATCTTAGGCATCTCTATATCTGAAATAATAATATCAGGCTTATACTTTTTATAAACTTCTAGTCCTTCTAAGCCATCTTTAGCTTCAAGTACATTTTTGTATATCAATGAAAGATATTCTACTGCTTGATTACGAACTAGATTTTCATCTTCGATATATAGGATAGTTGCTTGTTTTTTCATATAAACAGTATAACAAAATTAAATGAGTTAAAAATGAGGGTTTGCATAGTTTTTTTGGAGTTATTGACAACAAGCATACTATCTATTTTTTTAGCACTTTTATACTCTGCTATCAAACCCTTTTGATCAAACAAGTTACTTGGATTTCGTATGGTATCAGACTATTCTACTATCTGCTTTGCATTCATCGAAAAGAACATGGTACTTGTGAATACTATCATGGTTAAAAGTTTCATTTTGACTCCTTAGGTTTTATATAAGGAGTATATATTATTAGTTAGGGTAATACTTTTCCAAAATTGCTAATTA
>DQTM01000049.1 GCA_015662785.1 Sulfurospirillum arcachonense
CACTGATGCTGAACAAGTAAAAGAAGTATTAGTTGTGATTGCAGACATTGCAGACCAAACAAATCTTCTTGCACTAAATGCTGCGATTGAAGCTGCAAGAGCAGGAGAACATGGACGTGGATTTGCCGTAGTAGCAGATGAAGTAAGAAAACTTGCAGAACGTACACAAAAAAGCCTAGGAGAGATCAATGCAACTATATTAGCTGAGACTTCGAGTGAAGTAGAGCATGAGATAGACCAAAGCGTAGACAATATGCAAGAAGCTATAGTTGACATAGAAAATATCATAAATGGCTATGTAAAAAATGCAGATGCAACTAAAACTATCATGACAGAGATAGAAGAGATCAATCAACTCTCAAGTGATAATGCTAGAAGTGTAGAAGAGATAGCAAGTGCAAGTGACCATATGTCACAAATGTCTGTTAAACTTACCAATTTACTAGACCAATACAAATCATAATACCTTACATGTAGAGATAGTTACTCTTTTAACTATCTCTACTATTTACTTATTTTATGTTAAACTAATCAAAATTAACAAAATGGATACTTGTGAGTAAAAAAATATATAAGCTAAGTGATATAGAAAAAATACTAACTTACACTCCTCCTATTTTTCTTTTACTTTTGACAGCTATCTCTATTTTTATAACATTCTTAGTCATAGAACGTCAACAAAACAATAAAATAGCACTAACAGATCAAGAATTAAAGTTTTTTTATCAAAAACAGTTAGATGACTACATAGAAGATACTCACCAAAAAATAAAAATCCGCCTAAGCAAAGCTCAACAAGAGTTGCAAAAAAGTGTCCATTTACTCAAAGGGGTCTATGCTACTACTAGGTACAAAGGGTTAACGTCTCATCTTAAAGAGATAGAAGAGAAAGATAACATACTCTTTGTTATTTTTGATAAAGACCTAAAAATTTATCATGGTGAAAAAATAGCTAAAAATATACAAAGACTTATATTTAATAAGAAAAAAGATAAAAAATATCTCGATTTAACACTACTATATATCTCCTCACAAGGCATAGATTCATCCTTCTCCTGGAGAGATGATCACGATAAAACCATACAACTAAGTTATTTTGACATAACAGAAGACGGAGAACTTTACATTGGTGCTTTCTCTTTAGTTGACAGCATAAGGAACTTGACACTAGATGAATATATACGCTCCATTAACAATACTCCAAGTGATACAACGAGAGGATACTATTTTTGGATATATGATTATGCTAAAAGAAACTCATTTAACATAGATAACAAAGAAAACTGGGAAATAGCTACCTCATTTAAAGCTCATGACCACTATCGTAACCTTATAAAATACCAACTACACATAGGAATAACGCCCAATCCAAAAGCGATTGAAAAAAATATAGAACTTATAAAGAATGAGTACCGAGTAAAAACAAGATTTAGTTTTTTTATTATTTTCCTTCTTTCACTACTACTACTAACATTTACCACTCTTTTCTCAAGTTTTATTAAAAAAAGGTTCTCTATCTATAACAACCAACTCGAAGCATTAGTTCAAGAAGAGGTAGAAAAAAACGAAGAGAAGCAAAAACTTCTTATACAGCAAAATAGACTTGCTGCCATGGGAGAGATGATAGGCTCGATAGCTCATCAATGGCGACAACCTCTTAACAATATCTCTCTTATAGTTCACTTCATAAAAGACAATATTAAAGAGCAGACTTTTGATAGTTTTTTCACGCGGGCAAAAGAGCAGATAGAGTATATGTCCCAGACCATAGATGACTTTAGAGATTTTCATAAACCATCAAAAAACAGTGAACCATTTGATGTAAAAGAAGCAATAAAATCAGCTATTTCTATTCTTCACGTCGGACAAAATATAACTATAAATCTACATGGAATTCATCTTTATATTGATAGTTATAAAAATGAATTCCAACAAGCCATACTAAACATACTCTCCAATGCAAAAGATGCCATAGGGCAAGAAGATGGTGTTATAGAGGTGGAAGTCAGTGAAGAAAAAATAACAGTTCACAATAGTGGAAGGGAAGTAAGCAAAGAGGTATTAGAGAAGATGTTTGAACCATACTTCACAACAAAAAGCGATAAAAAAGGAACAGGAATAGGTCTATATATGACAAAAGCCATCATTGAAGACAGCATGGGTGGAGAAATCTATGTTACAAGTGATAAGGATGGTATAACTTTTACCATCCTGTTATAATTTACTTATTAGCTAAACTCTCTTCAAGCATACTACTTAGAGAACTAAATACTTCTTTACTCTCGTCTTCCATCTGAATAAAATTTGCAATTAAGTCATCTTTTTCTGCTAGTAGATTAGTTGTTGTACTCCTTAAGTAGTTAACTGAAGATATAACACTATTGTGAAGTTTTTGATGTGGAATATCGAACTGTGCATAACCTTTGGTTGTTCCAAATGCCTCTTCACCTTTCTGAATCTTGTCCCAAAGAAGTTTAAAAACTACTTTTGGCATATCTCTATGACGTAGTATATTGTGAGGGGCACCTATAAGCTCATCTTCACTATAACCTGAAATTTCTATAAATGTCTCATTACCATATGTTATATTGCCTTTTGTATCTGTTTTAGAGACAATAAACATATCTTCACTAAAGGTAATCTCATTACCTTTTACCGTTATACTCATATTTTCCTCCATTTTCAAACCCATTAGTTTACAACAATAAATATATAAAAACAATTTTTTATCAAAAAGTTACACTTTGACACAAATATGTCATTTTAATGCTACTTTTAGGGCTTTTTTACACTATTTTATTTATAATAAATCAATTAAATTAACAAGGTACAGCATGTTACAATTTTCTACAAGAGTACTTTTAGCAGAAGACGAATCAGTAGCTCGTGAAATACTTGGTTTTTATCTCAATACAATTTTTGATGAAGTCGTTGTGGTTGAAGATGGGCTAAAAGGATTAAATCTATATAAAAAAGCCATCAAGGAAAATAAAAACTTTGACTTAGTTTTAACAGATATAAAAATGCCAAACATGAACGGCATTGAGATGTTAGAAAACATATATAGCCTCAATAAAAACCAAAAATTCATTATTGTATCTGCATATAAAGATGAAGAAATGCTACTTAAATCAATAGATTTAAAAGTCTTAGGCTACTTCGTTAAACCCCTCAATGTAGACAACATTATGGAACTATTAATAAAAGCAAAAGATGAAGTCTTAGAAGATAAGAAAAATGCTAACGGCATAATAAAAATAAATGAAATATATACATATCATATGCAATCAAAACTATTATATGAAAATAACAGTTTAGTAAAACTGTCAAAAAAAGAGACTTTAGCCTTGAATCTTTTGATGCAAAATAGAGGACAAATAACTGAGATAGCTACATTTAAAAAAGTTATTTGGCAAGATAAAGAAACCCTTGACGCTACATTTAGAACAGTCATAAAAAGACTCAAAGATAAAATTAAAACCAAAGATTTTATAACTTCTAGAAAAGGCCAGGGATATATAGTAGAGTAAAAAAGTAACATATCAAAATTATTTTCAACTTTTTTAAAACTTAATTGAAACTTTTTTTGAAACTTTAGGTTATGATGACTTTATCAAAAAACTTAAAGGGGTCAATATGAATACAACTAGTTTACTAAAAAAGGTTTTAGTTACGTCAGCTCTCACGACAGCTCTTATCACAGGTGCAAATGCTGCTAAAAAAGAGCAAAAATATATCATTGCAACTGCAAGTACAGGTGGAACTTACTACCCTGTTGGAGTTGGTATAGCGACTATTGCAAGTCTAAAGCTTGCAAAAAAACACAAAATGACATTCTCAGCTATCACAAGTGCTGGTAGTGGTGAAAATGTAGATATGATTGATAAAGGCGAAGTTGACTTTGCAATCCTACAAGGTCTATTTGGTTCTATGGCATGGCAAGGAAAAGCTAAGTATGAAGGAAAGCCAAGAAAAAATCTTCGTTCAGTAAGTATGTTATGGCAAAATGTTGAGCAATTCGTTGTTTACAACAAGATAGCTACTACTGGTAACATCATGGATATGAAAAATCTATATGGTAAAAAGTTTTCTATAGGAAAAAGAAACTCAGGAACAAGAGTATCTGGACAAACTATACTCAGTGCGTTAGGTATCGATTACGCTAAGATGAATCTACAATTTTTAGGTTATGGACCAAGTGCCACTTCACTTCAAGATAGAAAGATAGATGGTATGAATATCCCATCAGGTACTCCAACAAGTGCTATCACAAATGCTTATGCAACAATAGGTGCTGATAACATCAAACACCTAGAGTTTAGTGATGCTGATGTTAAAAAAATTAGCTCTGCTTATCCAGTATGGACAAGATATGTTATAAAAGCTGGAACTTATCCAGGACAAAAAAGTGATATTAAAACTATTGCTCAACCAAACCTACTAGTTGTTACAAAAGATACTCCATTAGAGACTGTATATCTTTTAACAAAAACTATGTATGAGAACCTACCTTTCCTAAACACTGTTCATAAAGCAACAAAAGTTATGAATATAAAAAGTGCGATTGCAGGTCTTCCTATGCCTCTTCACCCAGGTGCTGCAAAGTACTATAAAGAACAAGGTATAGACATCCCTGATAGACTTATAGCAAAATAAGCCTCAACCATCCACGAATGTGGGTGGTTTATATCTGCTTTTTATGTAAGGCAGATATAAGCTACATGTAAAGGATAAATTCAATGTTACAAATCAGTAAGGAGAGGGTGAAAAAATTCACATTTGTCTATGCCATATTCATCTCAATCTTCCACTTTTATATCAATATTGAAGGTGGATTAAGTGATCTTTGGTTCAATGGAGCCCACTTTTCGCTTCTAGCTTCTCTTGGTTTTTTAAGCTATAGAGTTTCAAAATTCTCAAACGACGAATTTGTATCTATTTTTGATATTTTCTTATCTATATTGGTATTAGTACCGTTCATTTACTTAGTAGGTTTTGAAGAGTCTCTATACCAAGAAGCCGATGGTACTATGAGATTTTGGGATATAAATGTTGCAATTCTTGCTATAGTCTTATCAATAGAGATAACAAGAAGAACCACGGGTCTTATCGTACCTTTTATCATGATTACAGCTATCGGATACATAGTTTTCTTTGGTAAATACCTAACAGGTGTATTTGCTTTTGGAGGTATGACTCCTGAGAGATTTTTATATCGTATCTATTTTACTAGTGAAGGACTCTTTGGTTCTATCGCTACCATCTCTTCTACTTATGTGTTTATGTTTATTCTTTTTGCTGCATTTTTATTAAAAAGTGGTGCAGGAGATTTCATAGTTGATCTCTCTTCCGTATTAACTTCAAAGTTTCGTGGCGGTGCCGGACACGTCGCAGTTTTCAGCTCAGCCCTCATGGGAACTATATCAGGCAGTGCAGTAGCAAACACAGTCTCAACAGGCTCAATCACAATCCCTATGATGAAGAAAAATGGTTTCAACCCCATCTTTGCAGCAGGAGTTGAAACCGCCGCCTCAACTGGTGGTCAGATTATGCCCCCTATCATGGGAGCTGGAGCTTTTATCATGGCTCAGATTACACAGATACCTTTTGTAACTATCATTGCCGTTTCTGTTCTTCCAGCCATACTATACTTTGCTTCAATCGGATTTTATATCCATATACATGCTAAAAAATATGACATAAAAGCTCAAGAAAACGATGTAAAACTGCTACCAATTTTAAGAGAAGGTTTTCACTTTTTGATTCCTCTTTCTACGCTGATAGGACTTCTGATATATGGTTTTACTCCTACTTATGCAGCAGGAATTGCAATCATTGCTATCATTGGGGCATCATATCTTACAAAACATAAACGCATGGGAATCAAAGAAGTTTTAGGAGCTTTAGCACTTGGAAGTCAAAACATGGTTGTTACAGGTGTTCTTCTTGTCGGTGTTGGTATCATAGTTGGTGCCATCAACATCTCTGGAATCGGCATAATATTTTCTCAACTCATTATGGAGTGGTCACAAGGTCAACTCATAATTGCTCTTGTACTCATAGCTCTCGCTTCACTCGTACTTGGTATGGGACTTCCGGTAACTGCTTCTTATGTAGTTTTAGCAGTTCTTTCAGCTCCCGCACTAGTTGGACTCATGCTCTCACCTGAGATGGCAGCACTTGCCGCAGCGGGAATCAGTCTTCCAGAAATGACCACATATCTTCTTGCTGCTCATCTTATTATCTTTTGGTTATCGCAAGACTCTAACCTCACTCCTCCTGTTTGTCTAGCAGCTTTTGCGGCCGCGGCTATAGCAGGAACTCATCCAATGAAAACAGGAGTTCAATCTTGGATACTAGGAAAAGGACTCTATATAGTTCCGCTTCTTTTTGCATTTTCACCACTTGTCACAGGTGAATGGATAGAGAGAATAGAAGTATTTGTTTTTGCTATGATAGGATTTTTAGCTTTTACAATCATCATAGAGGGGTATTGGGATAGAAAACTCTACATTTGGGAAAGGGCTATTTTTGCATTAAGCAGTCTTCTTTTGCTTTCACAAGATACTCTGTTCAATTGGGAAAGTTACTTTGAGATTGTGCCAAATGTACATATCATAGGCATAATTACATTTTGTAG
>DQTM01000135.1 GCA_015662785.1 Sulfurospirillum arcachonense
ATATATATCACTGATAGCTTTCATCTGCATATCATCACTAAAAACTACACCCTCAAATTTTAACTGCTCTCTTAAAAGCCCTTTTATTATGTTTTTAGACAAAGAGGCAGGATATATTTTATCAAATATTTGTAAATTTATATGACCTACCATAATAGCATCTACTTTTTCATACTTTATAAAATCACAATAAGGCTTCAGCTCTTTGTATTGCCATGTTTCACTTACATCTGTTATGCGTTTATGTGAATCAGCTAAGGCGCTCCCATGTCCAGGAAAATGTTTCAATACACTTATGATACCTACATCTTTTTGAGCACTAATAAACTCATTACTATAAGCTATGACAATCTCTTCTTGAACAGAATAGCTTCTTTTTTTCTTACCAATAGCAGGTGAATTTGGATTAATATCAAGGTCAACTACAGGAGCAAAGTTTATGTTAAAACCATACTCTTTTAGTTCATCTGCCATTTTTTTATATATTTCATAACTCTCAACAAGCGTTTTGTTTCTAGAAATTTCAAAAGCTGATGGGTATGAATTGAAACCTTTTTTTTCATTGAGTCTTTGAATGTTACCACCCTCTTGGTCAATAGCAATGAAAAGCGGTTGTTTCGTTTTAACAGATGATAAAAAAGTAGTCAATCTTTTAAGTTTTTTTGGATTTTCTATGTTATTTCCAAATAAAATCACACCACCAGTTCTACCTTTTTTGATGTCCGTTCCTAACTGCTCTACCCATTTATCACTCGGTTTGCTTCCTCCCACTCCCACCATAATCATTTGACCAATCATATCTTCTAAAGGTGGTGCTTTTGCAAATGAAAAAGTGAATGTAAGGAAAAAAATAAAAAAAAGTTTTATCATGCTAGCAAATCTTTTAAACTCGATTGTGGTGATTTTCCTTTGAGTACAAGTGCAACTTGACTCACAATTGGAGTATAAATTTCATGTTTTTTAGAGAGTTCTAAAATAGCGTCAGTAGTAAAAACTCCCTCAGCTACTTCACCAAGCTCTTCTAAAATTTCATCTAAACTTTTACCTTGAGCCAAAGCAAATCCGACTCTATAGTTACGTGAAAGCACACTCGAAGCTGTTAAAAACAGATCCCCTGCTCCACTAAGCCCTAAAAATGTCTCATCTTGGGCTCTAAAAAACTTTCCAAAACGTCTCATTTCAAACAGACCACGTGAAATCAAACTCGCTCTTGCGTTATTTCCAAGCTCTAAACCATCACAAATACCGCTTGCAATCGCTAGTACATTTTTATAAGCTCCACAAATCTCAGCACCTATAACATCATTAGAAGTATAGGTTTTTATAAAATCTGGAAAAAAAGATGCAAATTTGTCCGCAAGATTTTGATTAGTTGAGTTGATAACCACGCAAGCAGGAAGAGATTTCATAACCTCTGCTGCAAAAGATGGTCCAGAGAGAAAAGAAAGATTTTTTTCAGGAATATACTCTTTATAAATATCATTTAAAAAAGCACCCGTCCCTTTTTCTATGCCCTTGGCAGCAACTAAAACTTTTTGATTTTTATATACCAAGTTCTCTTTTAACCAAACTCTTACTATCTGCGCAGGAAGTGCAATAACTAAGTATTCACACTCCAATGCCTCTTTCAAAGAAACAAAGTTTTTTATATCTTTTTTTGTTCTTGAAGTTATCTTACATGTAAAGTTTTCTGAGATAGCAAAGTGTATAGCTTGTCCCCATTTTCCCGCACCAATCACTGCAATCATATCTTTTCCTATAATATTAACTCAATCTCTGTTTTAACAACTCATTTACTTTTGCTGGGTTTGCAGTACCTTTACTAGCTTTCATAGTCTGTCCTACAAAGAAACCTATTAGTTTATCTTTTCCAGCTCTATACTGCTCTACCTTGTCGCCATTAGCTGCTATTATCGTATCTATGATTTCTAAAAGAGCTCCATCATCGCTCATCTGTTTTAATCCAAGTTGTTCAATAACAGCATCTACTTCTAAATCATTCTCCATCATAAAATCAAGAACTTCTTTAGCAGCTTTTCCACTAATAGTTCCATCTTCAATTCGTTTTACTAAGGTTCCAAGTTTAATAGCATTGACTGGCGAAGTTAAAACTGTAACACCACCGCTCAAACGAGCAAGAAGCTCCACTGTAAGCCAAGTTACACTCTTTTTAGCTCCAGCACCCTCTTTTATCATGACTTCATAAAAATGAGCCATCTCAACTTCCGCAGTAATAACAGCTGCATCATACTCTTTGATACCATACTCTTCAACAAATCTTTTTTTCTTCGCATCTGGTAGTTCGGGTATCTGAACACACTCTGCCATCATCTCATCGGGAACGATTACAGGAAGCAGATCTGGGTCTGGAAAATAACGATACTCAGCGCTATCTTCTTTTCCTCTCATACTTCTTGTTTCATCTCTGTCTGCATCATAAAGACGTGTCTCTTGCACGACCTCGGTTTCATAAACTCCATCTTCCCAAGCTTCTACCTGTCTAGCTACCTCATACTCTATAGCTTTCTGAATAAACTTAAATGAGTTTAGATTTTTTATCTCAGCTCTTGTATAAAGCTTATCTTCACCAAAAGGACGAATAGAGATGTTAACATCACATCTAAAACTACCTTCTTGCATGTTTGCATTACTGATGTCTAAGTATCTCAAAATTGCATGTACCTTTTTTAGGTAACGTATTACTTCATCTGCACTTCTCATATCAGGTTCACTTACTATCTCAAGCAGAGGCGTTCCTGCACGATTCAAATCAACGTGACTCTCGGCTCCATAGTGAGTATTTTTTCCTGCATCTTCTTCAAGGTGAGCTCTTGTTACTCCAATAGTCTTTTGGCTTCCATCTTCAAAATCAATAACAACCGAACCACCCTCAACAATAGGAATTTCAAATTGACTTATTTGATAACCTTTTGGTAAATCTGGATAAAAATAATTTTTTCTATTAAAAATTGATCTTTTATGTACAGTTGCACCAATCGCTGTTCCAAAAGCTATAGACTTTTTAACAACCTCTACGTTTAAAACAGGCAATGCTCCAGGAAGTGCTAAACAAACTGGACATACATTGGTGTTTGGAGCTTCTCCAAAACTTGTTGGACAAGAACAAAATATTTTTGTTTTAGTGTTAAGTTGTGTGTGTATTTCTAATCCTATAACAACTTCAAATTTCATTTAATATAACCTTGCTTATGTGAATTGGTCTTATTTTAGCATTTGTTTCTTTTAAGTTTAGTAAATTACCGTAACAACTTGATTTCAAATAGAGTTTTACCTCTTCCTTTAAAATCAAAAAAAGCTAAAATAGTCTCTTTATCTTGAGATAAATTCATACTAAAATCTGTACAATTTTCCATAAGAGCATCTACAAAAATATATTTTATAAATTCATTTTTTATAGGTAGAGTAATTTTTCTAGCAGATTCAAGTCTAATAAGAGTGTCATTTTGTTTTAAAACCAACCAAACTACATACGGTTCAGATATGCCATAAATTGAATTTTTACTCTTTACATGTAAGGTTGAATATTGCTTTTTAGTACTAATTGATATATTTTTTGATTGGTATATATCTCTATAGAGTGTATTGGCTACTGTCTCTAACCTACTATCTTTTAAAGTCTGCTTTTTAAATACCTCATTGTTGTTTTTCGTTTGAAATATGGTTGAAGATACGAACAAACTAATAAGTCCTAGAAGAGCAATAGACACCAATACTTCAACTAAAGTAAAAGCATTTTTTATCATTTTTTAACCGTTATATAGCTTGATACACCCGTGTTACTATATAAAGTAATTTTGTCTATCAAAAATGCTAAAGAATACTTGTCTTCATCTAAATTTAATTTCATCATTGAACTGTATTTTTGAGTATATTCTATGTCTGTTTCTTTTAGTATTTTAATTAGCTTATCATTTTTTAAGTTGTATTTTTTTTTGATGCTATCATATAGGTTTATCTTTTTTTTATGTAGGTCAATAGAGTGCTGATTTATAAGTATGGACATCTTCTTTGAAATTTCAAGTTTATTTTTTGCTATGCTATAAAGTTTTTTCTGATTTGAATTTACTTTTAGAAGGGCAATACCCGCAAAAGAGAGTAACATAACACTAATAATGATTTCAATAAGAATAAAACCCCTATTCACGATAATACTCATCTAGGCTACTTGGATATAAACTATCAAGCATATACACTTTTTCTGCCTCTTTTAGTGAAGTAAAACTCAAAACTTCTTGAAAAAATGGAATAAACAGATAAAATCTATCTTTTGAAGCCAAAATAAACTTGTTAAAAAATTTACCTTTTTCAAACTTCAACTCAAAACAGACTTTTTCTCTTTTTTTTACTATCCTTCTCTCTTTAAAATCGACCTCTTCTACTTGTCCATGCCTATCTTTTTTTAAAACTATATCGTCTTTATGAAATCCAAAAGTAGGTAATTCTATATATGACTTTTCATCTAGCACCAATACACTGCTATTGCACTTAACTCCATATATATAAAGTGTTGAAATTTTATTTAAAGAAAAGTTGGAGACATAGGCTGGTATATCTTTTATGGTTAGTAGTTTTGTATCTTGTTTTTTGTTTGTATAACTGCTCAATACTAGTGAAAAAATGATGCCTATGAGCATAATAACTACTATGATTTCTATAAGACTAAAAGCTTTCACTACTCGCAAGTTGAAAATCTAATATCTTTACCCTCGTCACTTCCACCCTCTTTTTTATCTGCTCCTAAAGAGATTATATCGAATGAATCAGAGGTTTTTACATATATGTATGTATTTTTCCATGGATCAGTTGGTACTTTTTTACCATCTATAAAACCACCCTTAGGATATGAAGTATAAACAGATGAATCTGGATTTACAATAAGTGCATTTAAACTTTCTGTAGTAGTCGGATACATTCCATTTGCCACCTTAAATGACTTCAAAGCATCACTTAAAGAGTGCATCTGAACACAAGTAAGTTTTCTTTTTGCCTGCTCACTTTGACCTATAAGATTTGGCATAACCAACGAAGCCAAAAGTCCCAAAATGATGATAACTATCATAAGCTCTATTAGTGAAAAACCTTTTTTCATATCTACTCCAACTGGACAACTAACTGTCAAGTTTCACCACGTTGTACCATTTCAAAAGCAATATTTTGAAACATATCTGGTAAAATCTTAAATATTTTAGGCTTACTTACGAAA
>DQTM01000050.1 GCA_015662785.1 Sulfurospirillum arcachonense
CTCTCATGCAGTTTTGCTTGCTTGATAAGTCTTTGGAGTCTCTTGTTATCTCTGTCTAGTTCTTCTGCTTCAAGTAGCATCTGAACTCTTTTTTCAAATGGAAGCTCACTATAGGCTGGTTGTGTCTCTTGTTCTATAAATGCTGTATAAAAAGCATTTAGTTTTAATTTTTGTGTTAATTCTTGTATCATTATTCCTGTCCTTTTAAGTTTTACTATATAGTTTGATATATGGTGATTTAACTGAAGTAATCAGCACCTCTGATATTGTCATGTGTGGTAAGTGCCATCAGTGAGGCAGACTCATCACTATCTTTAGGCTTGTAAGATTTAAGTAAATCTTTTACTTGTGCCACTCTGTAGTAATGTTTACCAATAGCAATAGTAGAGATAATCTCTAAATGCTCCTCTGTATATTCTTTTTCAAGGTATTTCTTGTACTCTCTAATAATCCCTAAGCATGTCCTAAATCCCATCTCTGGATGTGGACGACTATCCATTATATTTTTAAAAAGTTTTGCTGTTTCACTCCCAACAGTTAATCCCCAGTTCATAATCTTCCCTGGAGACCAGTTAAGGTACTTTTGATGAGATGAAGCCATATGTTCATGTTGTGTTGAATAAGCACCTTTGTGCAATAGTTTAGGATGAGTAGCTACGGTTTTACCCTCATAAGTGATGGTAACAATTTTTGCACCAAACCATACTTCTACTTTTTTACCTATGAGTTGGTAAGGTACAGAGTAAAAATTATGCTCTAATTGGATATGATAATCCTTGCTTACTTTAAGAAGTTTAAACTCCTTGTACTCATATCTTGTAGCAGGAAGAGGCATTAGTGCTGGTTTATCTAGTTCAAGAAAGAGTTCTCTTCTACTTTTACCAAGATGCTTCATTACCTTATCATGATAGAGAGGGGCTAATCTCTCTATCTCTTTATTTAACTCTGCTATTGAGTAGAAGGTAAAGTTTCTGAGTCTTGCAAGTATCCATCTCTGCACAAGTTTTACAGACAACTCAACATGAGCCTTATCTTTTGGCTTATATCCACGAGTAGGCATAACAGCACTATCATAGTGTCTAGCCATTGCAGCATAATCAGGGTTTACATCGGGGTCATAGTTGTCAGCTCTTGTGACGGCACTTTTTAGGTTGTCAGGTACAAGTAGCTCCGTCACTCCTCCGAAGTATTCAAACATATCTACATGTGCGTCTATAAAGTCTCTTTTTTTCTGTGAGGCTATTGCTTTAATAAAGGCGAAACCCGATGCGGGTAGAACAGCGATAAACAATTCTGCTTTAGTAATGACACCGTTTTTAGGATTTACGATATCCACTGTTTTACCACTAAAGTCTATAAATATCTTTTCACCCGCTTTATGAGTAAGATGCATTGAGGGGTTTATTTTTTTAGCATAGGCTTTGTAGCGGTTGCAGAACCAAGTGAAGCCGTAGCCTTGTTTGTTGGGGCAACGCTCTATGTACTCTTCGTGTAAGAGTGTAAGTGTCACTATTTTATTTCTAAGTTCAACATGTACTTTTGCAAAGTCTGGTAGTGGGTACTTACTCTCTGTAACACGAGTAGATTTAAAAAGTGCAAGAATCTCCTTATCTCCAAGTGAGATAATATCCTCATACTTTTTATTTATTAGTTTAAACTCTTTGGTGTATTCGTTAACTACACTATGGCTTATATTTAAAGCTCTTGCTATCTTTCTATTTGATAGCTTAGCTTCACACTTTAGTCGCAAAATCTCTTTGATTTTCAACATGCTAAGTCCTTTCATTTTTTTCTCCATCTCAGTTGAGATAGACAAAGTTTAGCACCATGATTAGATGGTGGGATTAGCTTGTTTGAGTGGTCAAATATTTCGCCAACTAAAATCCAAAAATCTTTTCACAAATCACTTAAAAAGTGGAAGGTAAAAAGTGAAAAGGGCTGTGAGAAGATTTTTAGAGATCCCCTTAAGCAAGAGTAGAATATAATAACTTTATGAATCTATTATCGGCTAAAAATTTATCACATACATTTGAATATGAACTGTTTTGTGATGTGTCTTTGTCTTTGGGTACAAAGGAAAGCATTGCTATTATTGGAATGAGTGGAAGTGGAAAATCTACACTTTTACATCTCCTTTCTACACTTTTAACACCCCAAAAAGGAAGTATTGCACTTTTTGGTCAAGATACATCTTCTATGAGTAAAAAAGAGCTTAGTCTTATAAAAAGAAACAAACTCGGCATAGTTTTTCAGTCTCACTATCTATTTAAAGGCTTTAGTGCTTATGAAAATCTTGAAGTTGCTGAGATTCTTTCACAAAAAACTATAGAACCAACACTCGTAAAAAATTTAGCGATTGAACAATGCATGCATCAAAAAGTGACAGAACTCTCAGGTGGACAACAGCAACGCGTCTCTATAGCAAGAGTATTGACAAAAAAGCCATCGATAATATTTGCAGATGAACCTACTGGAAACCTTGATAATCAAACAGCCACAGAAGTAATGAAACTTTTTTTTGATTACTGTGAACAAAATAGTGCGGGTATGATACTTGTTACACATGATAATGATTTGGCTCATATGTGTAAACGAGTCTATAAGCTTGAAAACAGAGAGCTCAAACAGATAAAATAAAGGGCAAAAAAAGTGGGTTGGACGGAGATATTTAACGAAACCAATGTTGTTGGTTTTCTTTTACTTTTTTTTCGTTTTGCTGGACTTTTTATTGCTGTACCTATTTTTAATCATCAAAATATTCCAATGAATATAAA
>DQTM01000292.1 GCA_015662785.1 Sulfurospirillum arcachonense
ATTATACATAGATACTTTGGTAAAAACTATAAAAATGGTACCTGAAGAGATGATGATTCAAAGGGTAACTGCAGGTGTAAGTGATGATAGTTTACTTTCTCCTAAGTGGTGCAACAATAAACATAAGCAGATGCATAATATAAAAAAAGCATTTAAGGAAGAAGGTTATTTGTACTAATGGCAATATAGTTTATATCTTAAAGATGTTTTTTGGAAGTATGGAGGATAGGGCATAGCTATCGAAAAGTTTTTGAGCTGTCCCTTTTTAAAGTTTTTTGCTATTATATACTCTTTGATAATAGTTGATGGTCTATCATTTTTCTTTGAACTAAAGAAACTTAATCCTGATGGAGAAAAAATCTGAGAGCCACTTACATCACCACCAGAAATAGCATTATTTACAAGTTTAACTTCTAATTTACATTTTCCTATATTAAAACTTCCTATGTTTCTTATTTTTCCAGATATTGTAAATGTTTCGGTTATAAGAATTCTTTTTTGTGTTACGCTCTCTAATCTTGCCTTTTTAGTATATTTATCTAAAACAAACATAGACAATATTGCTATCATAACAATAACAATAAAATTTGAAAAGAGCATTGATATGAGTATTTTTTTATTTGTCTGTTTTAGTGCAATTACACTGAAAAGAACAAACAGAACAAGAAGCATAAGAAGAGTAATCCAATGCAAAATAGTAAAGTAAGCCAATTTTATCCCTTTTTTAGTAACATTCAGAGTCTATAGAAACATTGATATCTTCAGTATATGTATATCTATCAAAAACAACTCTGAATTCTTCTGTTGCATTTACCTCTATAAGTCTATCTATAGATATCGACTGTTTTAACAATGGTTTTAGTTGGTTTATAAAGTTTTGTATGTCACTTTTACTAGTTTTGAGCACAGAAACATCTATTTTACATGTAGTGAATATTTTTTTAGATTGATTTGTAACTAAACCAGTGACTATTAGTGTATCTGAAAAACTTAGTTTCTTTATAAGGATTGGTTGAGCTGATGAGGGACGAAGATACATATCTAAATAGTGTTTTAATACAAATGGACCAGCAAAAAGAAGTCCTAGAGAGAGCATAAGAATTAAGATTGAAAAAATGGGACTCTTTTTTGCTACTAGGATTGAAAGTAAAATAGTAACAAAAAAGATAAGAATCAACCAGGCATACGCAGCATAATCATACATACTAAAGTGATGTACATAGTTTAGAATTGAGGCTTTAAAAGTATCTATCTTTGACACTACTTTTCCTTATCTTGTCCTTGAATTTTTCTCATCAATCCCACTAAGTCCAAATCTACGTTCTAGTTCTTGTTTTATTAAATCAGGGTTTATATTTTTGTGAGCAAGAGCTACTAAAGTATGAAAAGCTAAGTCAGCTGCTTCATAAACTATCTCTTTCTCATCATTGTCTTTTACTGCAAAGCTAAACTCTCCTGCCTCTTCAACTACTTTTTTTAGTATGGCATTGTCGCCTTTTTCAAAAAGTAATGCTACATAAGAGCTTTTTGGATTAGAGAGTTTACGTTCTTGGATAGTATGGTAAAGTTTGTCACTGATACTATATGAATCTATATTTTGTATAATTTCACTTGGTTTTTCATCAACATCTACTCTATTAAAAAAGCAAGATTCACGACCAGTATGACAGGCACAGCCTCCATCTTGAGTCACTTTTAACAAAATAGTATCTAAATCACAATCAAGATATATCTCTTTTACGTGTTGTAGGTTTCCACTACTTTCACCTTTTTTCCACATCTTTTTTCTACTTCTTGAGTAAAAGTGAGCAAGATTGGTTTTGCAAGTTAGCTCAACAGCTTCTTTATTCATGTAAGCGAGCATAAGGACTTTACCAGAGTTCGACTCCTGCACAATGGCAGGAATCAAATCTGATTTAGTCCAGTCTATATTGTCTATCACTTAGTTATTGCTGCTGTCTGTTGAGTATTTTTAGTATCTACCCAGATGTTAGGAACAGCGCCACCAGGTGTTAAGAATATCTTAGCATCTTTGTTTACTCTAAGGGCATCGTTAAACATACCTTGAATTTCTATTTGCTTTAGCTGTAGAAGTTCTTTTGTAATACTTTTTGCAATTATAATGTTGGCATAAGCTGTTGCATCTGCATCAATTTTGATAGCTTTTGCAATACCTTTTGCATTAATCTCTTTTGCTTGTGCTACACCTTCTGCAACAGCAGCAGCTTTTAGTGCTTCTTGTTTAGCACGTTCGACTTCATATTTAGTTCTCTCAGCTTCTTGTTTAGCTACTTGAACTTTTTCTATTTGGTCTTTGATTTTTGATGGAAGAATGATTTCTCTCATTTGAACAGTTAAAAGTTGTACAGGCTGACCTGGTTGTGCTTCTATGTCTGCTCTTATGCCTTGTTCAATTTTAACAGCTATCTCATTTCTCATTTGTGGAAGTTTTTCTGCTGTATACTTACCAACAACACTTCTTACTACATCTCTTACAACTGGGCTTATGATTTTATCTTCCCAAGACATACCCCAAGTTGCTATCGTTTGAGGAGCTGAAGATGCTTCAAGCTTGTACTGAACCGTAAGGTCAAGTGAAACAGGAAGACCACGGTTATCAAGAACTGAAATCGCATTGTTTGATTGGATTCCTGAACCTCTTTGGTTAAACGAGCTTACATCTTCTTGTGATGTGAAGTTCATGATTCTTACTCTTGTATCAACTACAAACACTTTTTGTACAAAAGGCATAAAAAAGTGAAAACCTGGTTCCATTGGGATTGGCTTATACTTACCAGCTGTTGCTTTGATACCAACTTCACCAGAGTTGATAACAACAAATGGCTTAGCAATGACCAAAAGAACTACAACACCTATGATAGCGTATAAAATTCCAGCTTTTTTACCTAAGTTTTTTAAAAACTCTGGTGGCTCTATATTTAGATTTGGGGGACGATTTCCGCCTCCACCTCCGTTGTTTCCACCACCACTATTACCATTTCCACCATTCTTCTTTTTGAAATAATCATTCAAATCTGCAGGCATATCTTTCCTTAATAAAATTTTATCTATCTATTTTACCATTTTAATGGTAAACACAACTTAAATATAAGTCAATAGGTGCTTATATTTAGGGTTTCTTCCATAAACTACATCAAAATAAGCAGCTTGAAGTTGTTCTGTTATCTTTCCACGTTTTCCATCACCTATGACGTAGTTGTCAACATCTCTTATAGGAGTTACTTCAGCAGCTGTTCCTGTAAAAAATGCTTCATCACAAACGTAAACTTCATCTCTTGTTACTCTTCTTCTCTGTGTTGGAATCCCAGCCTCTTTTGCAAGCTCTAAAACCATACCTTGAGTGATACTCTCTAAAGAAGTGTCATTTGGAGGTGAGATTAAAACACCATCTCTAACTATAAAAAAGCACTCTCCACTACCTTCGGCAATAAAACCTTCTGTATCTAAAAGAAGAGCTTCTTCATAGCCAGCTTCAACAGCTTCATACTTAGCCATTTGAGAGTTCAAATAGTTCGCAGCTGCTTTTGCTTTTCCCATGGTTGAGCTTACTGGGTTTCTTGCAAATGATGAGATTTTGACACGTATTCCCTTCTCTAACCCTTCCTCTCCAAGATAACTTCCCCATTCCCAAGCTGCAATTGAAGTTTTTACAGGAGCAGCCACATGATGAAGTCCCATAATGCCATATCCAAGATAGACAAGAGGTCTTAAATATACATTTGATTTAAAGTCGTTTGAACGAAGAAGTTCAATCTGTGCAGTTTCAAGCTCTTCAACTGTATATTTTGGTACTATTCTTGTGATCTTCGCCGAGTTTAGAAGTCTTTTTGTATGCTCTCTTAACTTGAAAATAGCCAAACCATTAGCTGTCATATATGCTCTAGTTCCCTCAAATACACCATTACCGTAATGAAGTGTATGAGTTAAGATGTGAGTTTGAGCTTTATCCCACTCAACAAGCTTTCCATCCATCCAAATATATTTAGCTTTTTCCATTTGTCTGCCTTTAATTTATAAATAGCTATAATAGTATCCAAATTTAGTTTAAATGGAGTTTTTTAATGAAAGCAGATATATATTTAGGCTCTACATGTAAAGCGGGAAAAGAGTATAAAAAAGTTTTGAGTCCTTATGATGGACGCATTGCTTCACAAGTAGCAGTTTGTGATGAAAATATTGCTAAAAAAGCTTTAGATACCGCTCAAAAAAGCTCAGTTTTGGCAAAAAAAGTTCCTCTACATGTAAGAGTAAATTGGCTCTTAGATGTAGCTTCTAAACTGGAAATTCAAAAAGAAGATATGGCACAAACTATCACAGATGAAGTAGGAAAACCAATACAGTTTTCACGCATAGAAGTAAGTAGATGTATTGAGACTATAAAACTCTCAGCAAATGCTATGATGAGCCTTCATGGAGAGACTTTTGATACCACTGCAATGCCAAGTGGAAAAGAGACTTTGGCTTTTTATAAACGTGAAGCAGTTGGTGTAGTTCTTGCCATTACTCCTTTTAACTTTCCTCTTAATCTTGTTGCTCATAAGATAGCTCCCGCACTTGTGGCTGGAAATGCAGTTGTTTTAAAACCAACAAGTTCAGCTCCGCTTACTGCTTTTAAATTTGCAAAACTTTTTATAGAGAGTGAGTATGCAACTAAAGATGCTTTGAGTGTGATTTATAGTGGTCAGGGCGTCAATGATGCTTTGGTTAAAAGTCCAATTTCTAGAGTCATAAGTTTTACAGGAAGCGTTCCTGTTGGACGTGAGATAACGAGTAAGGCAGGCATTAAAAAACTCGCTTTGGAACTCGGTGGCAACGCGGCGACTTATATTGATAAAAGTGCAGATGTTAAAGTAGCAGCTCAAAAGTGTGCTTTGGGATCTTTCATAAATTCTGGTCAAGTATGTATCTCTCTTCAAAGAATTTATGTCAATAAAGATGTTTATGGAGAGTTTGCTGATTTACTTAAAAATGAAACAAAAGCTTTACATGTAGGAAGTCCATATGATGAAAAAACTTTCATTGGTCCTATGATAAATCAAAAAGCAGTAGATCAGGCAAAAAGCTGGATTCAAAATGCAAAAGACGAGGGCGCAACTCTTTTCTTTGGCTCTACATGTAAAGATTTAATGTTTGCTCCAACCATCATGACAAATGTCACTGAAGAGATGAACATAGTGTGTGAAGAGGTTTTTGCTCCTATAGTTTCACTCATAAAAGTAAAAGATTTTGATGAAGCAAAAGTAAAAATGAATAATTCTCCTTATGGACTTCAATACTCTGTTTTTTCGAACAATATGTCTACATGTAAGCGTGCAATAAACGAGCTAAATGCAGGAGGAATAGTCATCAACGACATACCGACTCTTCGTTTTGATATACAGCCTTATGGTGGTTTTAAAGAGAGTGGTATAGGAAAAGAGGGACCTAAGTATGCTCTTGAAGAGGAGTATACTCAGATAAAATCTATTGTGATTTGTTAAGAAGTTTTTTCATAGCCTCATTTATTTTTTCTATATCTTTGATAAATGGGGATTTTTTTGAACATATCTACGGTTAAGCCTTTTGGCTCATTGTTTTCAAAGTAAACAAAAGGGGTCCAGTTATCTACGCCAACGGTGAATTTTTTAGCAAACAGTTGTGTTGAAAATATAAGGGTTATTGTAAAGAAAAGTGTGAATAAATATCTCATATAAATTTTCTTACAAAGCTTTCAAGATTTGTTTCGTCCATAGCTCCAGATACTCTTTCAATTTCTTTACCATCTTTAAAAACAATCAGAGTTGGAATACTTCTAATCTTAAATCTGCTTCCTAAAAATTGTTCTTGTTCAGTATCTATCTTTGCAAAAAGTGCTTTGAGTGGAAACCCCATAGCAGTATTTGTAAAAACTGGTGCAAACGCTTTACAAGGACCACACCAAGGAGCCCAAAAATCTATCACGACTGGCACATCAGAGTTATTTAAAACTTTGTCAATGTTTGAGCTTGTCAACTCGATAGGTTTTGCTTCTAAAAGGGAGTTTTTACAATTGCCACAATTTGCTTTTTTATACTCATCTTTTTTTGGGACATTGTTTATGCTTAAACAGTGTTGGCAAATAATTTTCATCTGATTTCTCCTAGATAAAGATTATTATATAGAAGTTTTCTTTAATAGTTAATTATTTGTTATTTTACCTCTTGGAATAAAATCTAGAACAGTAGCATTAATACAAAACCTTTGTTTGCCACCTGGTGCATCATTAAAAACATGACCTAGATGAACACCACTATTTTTTGCTATGACTTCTACTCTTACCATACCGTAACTAGTATCTTTTTTTTCTATGGTTGAGCCATCAACTGCTTTAAAAAAACTGAGCCAACCTGAGTGTGAGTTAAATCTATCTTTTGTATCAAAAAGTATATCACCTGAGAGTTTATCTACAAAAACTCCATCAGGAGTATTTTTAAATATGTCATACTGCTTGCAGTATCTACCATCAGTTCCTTGGTTAAATGCAACATTAAAAGCTTCACTCCCAGTACCTAATTTAAACTCGCCAAGTGCCTTATAAAAATCTTTTTTATCCATATATCCAACATGAGAATGAATTTCTTTTCCATCTTTTATAAAGAGTATTGTAGGAGTTGCAATAAGCTCTGTTTTTATATCAAAACCTTTTAGTTTATCACTATTTGCAGTTCTCAAAGGAATATCTCCTTTGTATAACGAGGTAATGTTTTTTTCAAATTTTTCGCAATATGGACAAAAAGGAGCATCTATAACTACTATTTCTTTTCCACCTAGAGGTTCTATAAAAGAGTGTTTTTCCTTCTTTTTTTCAAACTTTACACCAGTTCTATGATTTGGACAGTATCCAAAAGGATTTCTTTGAAGATAATCTTGATGATAATCTTCAGCATTATAAAACTTTGTTAGTGGTTCTATTTGCGTTGTGATTTTACCAAACCCCTCTTTACTAAGTAACTTTTGATACTCATCTTTTGTCTCAAGGGCAATTTTCTTTTGTGTTTCATTTGTGTAAAACAGAGCACTTCTATAGTTGTTTCCTATATCATTTCCCTGTCTATCACCTTGAGTAGGGTTATGTAGCTCCCAAAACTCTCTTATAAGTTTTTGGGCATCTGTTTTTTGGTTATCAAATGTGACTTCTACTACTTCTGTGTGATTTATAGTGTTTTGAGGTGCATTTTTTCTATACTTTAAAACTGTTTTATATGTTGGGTTTGGATAGTTTCCACCGGCATAGCCAGATTTTGCATCTATAACACCTTCAACTTGCTCAAAGTACTTTTCAACACCCCAAAAACATCCTGCTCCAAAAACGATAGTTTCTGTTTTTGCATACATTGATATAGATATTGCCAATAGTAGTAGTAATTTTTTCATTTTATTTTTCCTTTATTTTTACGTTGAAGATTGTTTTTTCTTTACTGCTACTGTATAAGTAACATATGTATTGATTGTTTTGACATAGATTATTAACGATTGATAATCCTAACCCAAAACCACTTTTTTTTCTATTTTTACTTTTTGATATAGTAAAAAATGGCTCAAAGATTTTTTCTTTGAACTCTTCTTCTATCTTTTCCCCATTATTTTCAAAGAGTATATTTTCTTTATCTGTATAGACTTTTATATAACCACTATTTGTAAACTTTAAAGCATTTGTTAGTATGTTTAGACATACTTTTTTTAAGTCTATTTTGTTGAATTTTATGATAAAAAAGTCATCAACATCATTTATAAAAGTAATATTTTCTTTTTTTTGTAAAATTGGAAATACTTCTTTACTTATAAACTTATGAAGATGAATCTCTTCTACTTTTTTATGCTCTTGCATAGAAGTTATAAACTTTAACATATCGACAGTAAGTTCATCTAAAAACTTTATCTCTTCTCTCATATGCTCTAGTACTGAAGGTAAATCCTCTTCACTTATCATGCCATCTTCTATCTCTTCAATATAGCCATTGACTATGGTAATTGGTGTTTTTATGTCATGAGCCATAGAAATAAGAAGGTTTGAGAGGTTTTGATTTTTTTGTTTTAAATCTTCTATAAGATTCTTTAATTGAGCAGATAAGAAGTTCATATTATGGTTAATATCTTCTATTTCTGTTATCTTGTTTTGGCTTATGTTTTGAGTGTAATTTTCACCCTTTATATCTTCTAAACGGTTCTTTATAAAGTTAAATTTGTTAGATAAATACCTTCCAAGAAAAAAACTAATAACACCTATAACAGGAGTTAAAAAAATAATTACAAATACAATCTGTACAACCATAGGCATTCCTATTGGTTTACCAATAATTATATATGTTAAAAATGAGCTCAATATTGATATAAAAAGGCCAGCAATAGTATAGATAATAATTAAAAAAGATTTAATTTTCATATATTTTATACCCCATTCCTCTTACTGTTTTTATAATGTCTTTATCGTAAAATTGTTTTACTTTTTCTCTGATATGATATATATGGCTATTTATACCCTGTTCATCAATCTCTCCAAAATAATTATCATAGATTATTTGAGCTAATTCAGCTCTTGAATAAACTCTATTTTTGTTGTTTATAAGGGTGGCTAGTATAAGATATTCACTAGGTGTAAAATTTATGTTGAAACCATTTATTAGAATCTCTTTTGCTTCTTCATTTAAAAGTATATCGACAATAGATTGCGCATTTAGAAAGCTTATCTCTTCTTTTCTTTTAAGGAGAGATTGGATTTTTATAGCTAACTCTTTTGCAGAAAAAGGTTTAGCTATATAATCATCAATCCCATAATCATAACCTTTAGTTTTGAATTC
This sequence comes from Sulfurospirillum arcachonense, assembly GCA_015662785.1. Taxonomy (GTDB): domain Bacteria; phylum Campylobacterota; class Campylobacteria; order Campylobacterales; family Sulfurospirillaceae; genus Sulfurospirillum_A; species Sulfurospirillum_A arcachonense_A. Next base: position 8,838 of record DQTM01000292.1, read on the forward strand.
AATAGTATCTAAAGCACTTATCATGATAACAAGAGTCTGTTTTGAATTTTTTCTAATTCTCTGACAAATTTCAAATCCATCTACATGAGGTAGCATGATATCAAGTGTAATCAGATCGTATGAATTTTTAGCGATTTTGTTAAGTGCGACTTTGCCATCATAAGCGATATCTACATTATAGACATCGCTCTTTAGACGGTTTTTAATAAAGTTTACAATAGTCTCTTCATCTTCAACTATAAGTATATTTTTTTTCATATATTATTCTCTTTTCTATGATTGTAACAAAAAAGATAAAAAAGTATGTTTACATACTTGGCTTAACTAAATGCCAAACACCTTTTGCTCCATCACCATTCATGTCATGTGCTTTTGTGTCTTTAAAGAAATAGTATAATGGCTGAGATTTATATGTAGTCTGCATTGTTCCATTATCTCTTTTTATCATTCCAAAATCCTCTTTTTTAACATGTGTAGGAAGTTTTAGACTCTGTGCATCACCGGCATATACAGGCCATTTTGTTTCACAATCATTGTAACAGTTAGATTTATCTTTCATATCTTTATCAAAAGTGTAAAGAGCCATGCCTTTGCTATCCATTAAAAATGCTGATTTTGAATCCATTGACATATTGTCACCATAGTTTGAAGCACATCCTACAAAAAGTAAAGCTGATGCAGCGATAGCAATTGTTAATTTCTTGTTCATTTTATTCTCCTGTGAATTTGTTTATGTGACATCTTACTAACTCTTTATGGAGATTCTATGAAGATTGTAATTTATATACAATGTCTATTATATCTTCATAAATATACATTAATATTCTATCGTATTTAAAATTCAATAACTAAGTGAAATATAGCTTAGTTAAAACAAAGGAAAGAAATGAAGAAGAATAAAGGCAAATTGCTTTTGGCAACAGTTGCTGTAGGTATTATGGTATCAACAGCATTAGCAACAAATGAGGAAACAGTAAAATATGAGCCAAGAGATGGTGTTATCAACTTATATGGTGCTGGTGGTCCACATACAGCTCTTATAAGAGTTGGAAAACTATTTACTGAAGAAACAGGTATTAAGGTTAAGGTAAATTTTGGACCAGAACACAAATGGACACAGAATGCAAAGAAAAATGCAGATATTATTTGGGGAACTTCAGAACAATCAACAACGGCATTTTTAGAAAATTATAAAGAATTTAAGAGTAAAGATGTAGAACCAATTTATCTAAGAAGAGCAGTCATAGCTGTGCAAATTGGTAATCCAAAAAATATACAAGGTTTTGATGATTTGATTAAATCTGGTATGAAAATTGTTGTAACAGAGGGAGCTGGTGTATACAATACGTCGGGAACTGGAGTATGGGAAGATGTTGCTGGAAGATTAGGAAAATTAAGTGATGTTATAGCTTTTAGAAAAAACATTATTGATTTTGCAAAAGGAAGTGGTGCTAGTTTTAGGTCATTTAAAAGTCAAAAAGCAGACGCATGGATAACATGGACACATTGGCCTATAACTCATCCTAAAGATGCTCAAATAGTTGAAATCTCAAAAGATCGTGCAATATATAGAGATTTAACAATCGTTACAAATGAAAAAGCTGATCTTGATACTGTTAAATTTATAAAATATCTTAAAGGGAAAGAAGCATTGAAAATATTTATGTCAGAAGGATGGAAAGGTTTGAATACATAAGATTTACATAAATCTATTTTATTTTTTGTTGTATAATATCAATAAAAAAGGATATAAAATGTTAAATGTAGGAGATAAAGCACCATCAGTAACACTCCCAAATCAAGATGAGGTTGAGATAAGTCTTAGGGATTTAGAAGGTAAGTGGGTAGTCCTCTACTTTTACCCAAAAGACAATACTCCAGGATGTAC
>DQTM01000042.1 GCA_015662785.1 Sulfurospirillum arcachonense
CAAGATTAAATAAAATCAATAGGTTAAGCTTATTACCCTTAAAAATTATTTCCAGTTTATTGGTAATTTTATCTTTTTTTATAATATTTGAACCAGAGTTTTTATTAAGAAATACCTTTACATGTAAACTCTTTAGCATACATGACAACATGAAAAACTTGATGGTTCCGTTTCAAAAGAAACACTATGTTACTCCAAGTATGCAAGGAAGTTACTCTATCAAGTACGTTTTACCTGCATTAGTTCCACAGATGCAAGAAGCCTATAAAAAACTAGAAGGCATACAAAATGAAGGACAAGCTATGAATGCATTTTCTTCTTTACATGTAAAGAGTTTGGAAGAGCAAAAAGTGATACGAAAACAGCTATTGGCTTACTGTGAGTTGGATACTTTAGCGATGGTGAATGTTTTGGGGAAATTGAGAAAAGAATACAAATAAAAAATATAAAAAATCATAAATATTTCAAAATGACATTATTTTAAGACAAAACTTATTTTTATGTAACAATATATAAAATGTTTAGGATAAAGTATGAATGAGACAAAATATCACATTGACTTTGTAACTAAAAAGTGGTACTATAGCTATGAGTAAAAAAGAAAAATTACTAAGAAAATTTTTACAAGTTCCTATCAAAAAAGATTTAACTTTTAGTGAGTTAGAAACGCTTCTTTTGGCGTATGGATATGTAAAGATTGAGGGAAATGGTTCAGCTGTTAAATTTTACAATAAACAAAAAGACAGTTTAATAAACTTACATAAGCCACACCCTAGTGATATTTTGAAAGTTTATCTCATAAAACAAATACAAGAAAAACTAAAGGAGGTTTGTCGTGGCTAATACTATAGAGTACAAAGGTTATATTGGCAGTATTGAGTATTCTTCGCAAGATAAATGTTTTTTTGGAAAACTAGAAATGATAGATGATTTAGTAACTTTTGAAGCAATAAATGCAAATGAATTAGAAGATAATTTTCACATTGCAGTAAACGAATATCTACAAACTTGTAAAGAATTAAACAGAGAACCTCAAAAAGTATATAAAGGGATTTTTAATATAAGAATTGATCCTGAATTACATAAAAAAATTCATAAAAAAGCATTAGAAGTTGGTCTCTCTTTAAACTCTTTTGTTCAACAAACTCTGGCAAATAGAGTTTTAATAAAATAATTATATTTAATTCATTGATTTATAATACATTTGAACTATTTAGTTATAATTTCAGATAGATGATATATATTCATCTTAAATATTTTATAAAAGGATTAAAATGGTAGTAGTTTTTACAAAATTTCCAATCAAATTAGAGTTTAACGAGCAATACTCTGCTCATCTTAAAGTTGCAGTAACAAAGCATCAAGTTGAAGAACAACCTGGTTTTATAGATATGAAGCTTTTAGCTCCACAACATATGCCTCATGTTTCTGAAGCTAACAATTTTACGATAGAGACAACTTGGAAAGATATGAAAAGTTTTTTAGATTATACAAAAAGTGATGCGTTTTCAAAATCACATGCAGATATGCCACCAAAAGATTGGTTTAGTGGTCGTCCTGAAGTGGAAGTTTACGAAACCATAGATTAAAATAAAGTGAGAGTATTTAAACTCTCACTTTATTTACTTAATTCTCTTCGCTTATTCTTATTTTATCGTAAAAAAAATCGCCATGAGTAGATTCGTTTTTAAGCTTTTTGATAGCACCTCTAACAAGTTTTTCATATCTTACTTCATCTATGTTTAAACTTTTCATCACATCTTTTTGAGTGATACCTTCAACCTTAGCATTTAAAACTTCCAGCTCTTTTTTAGTCATTCTTTTTTTCAAAAGAAGTGCTAATTCTTGCTCGCTTTTTACAGGCTCTCGTTCATCACCCAAAACCATTTTGATAATTTCTTTTGACTTTAACTCTTTTAGCGTCATTTTGTTCCTTTTAGAGTCTCTACTTTTTTTGAGTCGATACTTTTATCTTACTCTTTTTTCTTTTTTTAATAATTGCTTTTTTCAAAGCATTTCTATCGTTTTCTTTTTTCTTTCTCATACCAACAATATTATTTGCAGTTTTATTTCTTTTAGCTTGGCTTCGCTCAATTTTGGCTTTTATTGTGTGTTTGTTGGCTTCTTTTTCAATCCATACTTTTGGCTCAAATCCTTCAAAAAACTCTACTTGAAGTGCATATTTTAATAGTCTCTCAATGTCCTTTAAAACACTTTTTTCTTCTTGACAAACTAAAGATATAGCCTCGCCTTCATTACCAGCACGCCCAGTTCTACCAATACGGTGAATGTAATCTTCTGCATCTCCAGGAAGCTCGTAGTTAATGACATGAGGAAGGTCCTCAATATCTAAACCCCTTGAAGCAATATCTGTTGCAACAAGAACACGAATTGTTCCATCTTTAAAATCTCTAAGTGCTTTAGTACGCTTAGAATGAGCTTTTTCACCATGTAAGATAAGTGTTTTTAAACCACTCTCTTCAAGGAATGCCCCTACTTCATCTGCACTTTGTCTGGTTTTTGTGAAAACCAATACTTGATGCCAATTACGTGAACCTATCATGTATGACAACAGTGCTGTCTTTTTATTTTGGTCACATATGTATATAGTTTGTCTAACTTTTTTTGCCAAATCGCCTTGATTGTTTATCGTAACTTTGACAGGTTTTATATCAGTTAGCTCAGAAAATCGTTTAACAGATTTGCTCTGTTCAACAGAAAAAAGCAATGTTTGACGTTTTTTAGGAATCATCTTCGAAAGAGTTACAATTTCTTCCCAAAATCCCATATCTAAAATTCTATCTGATTCATCAAATACTACTATTTCTACTTTTGAGAGATCAAGATTGTCTTGTTTTATATGCTCAAGTAAACGCCCTGGAGTTGCTACTAAAATATCAACACCACGGGAGAGTTTCTTAGTTTGTGGAGTAAATTTCACACCACCATAAACCGTACAACTCTTCAATTCAAGGTTTTTACCATATGTTTCAATACTTTTTCCAACTTGTGCTGCAAGTTCTCTAGTGGGAACCAAAACAAGTGCTCTTATTACTCTTTTTATATTCTCTTTAGTTTTCTTTTTACTCAATAGTTGTAAAATAGGAAGTGCATATGCAGCTGTCTTTCCTGTTCCTGTTTGTGCTGTTGCCATCACATCTTTCCCATTTAACACCAAAGGGATAACTTGTTTTTGTACAGGTGTTGCTTTTGTATAACCTAACTCACTAACAGTAGTGATCAATTCAGGCACTAAGCCTAGTTTCTCAAACAACATTAATATTTCCTTGTTTTTCTACTTTTTTATCTTATTTTATCTAAAAAACAATATTTTCTGTATAAATCATCAATATTATAGAAATAAACCCAAACCAAAGCCTGTTTACAATAAACTATATTCTTAGACTACAAGTGGTTATGCAAGAAGTCTAACAGATAAAGGGCACAATTATATGAATAAAAATTTACAATCTATCCAACCAGATAGACCAAATATTA
>DQTM01000158.1 GCA_015662785.1 Sulfurospirillum arcachonense
AGATGGTTTTGTTGAAGCGATTAACTATTTTTATGAAAAATAGAACAATAAAGTATTATTTAATGATTCTTTAGATAAGTTTTCATATCTTAATTTAAGGAGTATATCTATGAAGATATTATTGTCAGTTTTACTTTTTGTGAGTTTTTTGTTTGCAAGTGTTGATATAAACAATGCAAATCAAAAAGAATTTTCTTCTTTAAAAGGTGTTGGAGATAAAAAAGCTTCAGACATAATTGCTTTTAGAAAAGCAAATGGATGTTTTAAGTCTATAGATGATTTAGTGAAAGTAAAAGGTATAGGCAAAAAAACTCTCGAGAAAAATAGAGAGAACCTAACTCTTGGTCAGTGTCTAAACTAGTCTACATGTAAGGCTTCAATAAAGCCTTACATTCTTTTCTAATAAAATCACATATGATAATATTTAAATACTTTATAATTTCACTTTTGCCACTTTTTTTGTTTGCGCAAAAAACAGACTTATTGTTATTAAAAACATATAAAGACGATATAAATGTAGACGGTTGGCTTATGAGCGAAAAGCTCGACGGAGTTAGAGCGTATTGGGATGGTACAAAGCTAATATCTCGTGGAGGGAAAGTATTTAAAACTCCTGTTTGGTTTATCAAAGGCTTTCCACCATTTGAGATAGATGGTGAACTTTGGAGCAAACGAGGGGATTTTGACAATGTCTCAGGCATAGTTAGAACTCAGACACCTCATGAAGGTTGGGAACAACTCACTTACAATATCTTTGAAATTCCAAATCAAAAAGGTGGCTTAAAGCAAAGATTGAAAGTTTTAGAAACTTATTTGGGAGACTATCCAAGCAACTATATAAAAATCATAGAACAGACTACATGTAAAGATAAAAACCACTTAAAAACTTTTTTAAAAGAGATAGAAGACAGAGGTGGAGAGGGTATAGTTGTTAGAAATCCATATGCTTCATACATCAACAAAAGAACTTCCGAAGCATTAAAAGTAAAAAGTTTTGATGATGCAGAGTGTGAGGTTGTAGGACACAATAAAGGCAAGGGAAAATATAAAAATTCAGTTGGCTCTTTAATATGCAAGATGAAAAATGAACAAATTATAAACATAGGAAGTGGGTTGAGTGACGAACTAAGAAAAAATCCACCTAAAAAGGGTATAATAATAACCTTTAAATACCAAGGTTTAACTAAGAATGGAAAACCAAGATTTCCAGTGTTTTTGAGGGTGAGAGAATTAAAATAAAGGGTTAGTGCAGATGAATGAAAACAGAAGATACATAGAAGAGGACGAGATAGATTTGGTAGAGCTTTTTAGAACTTTAGTGAAGAGAAAATGGTTTATAATCATGTTTACATGTATAGTTACTTTAGGGGCTATTGTTTTTGCCTATATGAAAACACCAGTTTATGAAGTAAGAGCTTTAGTGGAAATAGGAAGTTATAAAACAGATAACAGTAACGTGCTTCTTGATAACGCAACTCAATTAACAAAAAAACTAAATGTTATATTTATAGACATTTTTAAAAATGACAAAGATAGAAAAGCCTCTATATCTTCCATAGTTATACCTAAAAAAACAACAAGTTTTATAGAGATAAAATCAGAATCTACATCAAATGAATTAGCCATAGATGAGATTAAAAAAGTAGTTGATTATATACAAACCAAGCATAAACGAGTACTAAAAGATATCAAAAAAAATAGAGAGTTAGAAATCAATAATATCACTAAGCAGATAGAAAATATAAAAACAAAAGAGTTAGCATTTTTAGATGAAGAGATAAGTTTAACAAAAATCAATTTTGATAAATATCGTGAAGATTTGAATGCGATAAAAGAAGAGATAAAACTACAGAAAAAATCAAACCCTACATTTGCAGCACTTAGTTTGACAGAAAAAAGAGATTTGAATACTCAAATTAGGATAGTTGAGAAAAATATTTTGAAACTCAAGGTTCAAAAAAATAGATTACTTACAACAGGTGTTAATAAGTTAGTTGAGAGAAAAAACAAACTAGAATCAATGCTCCAACCATATAACTATAAAAATTCTGAAATTGTAGGAAAAATTATAACAAATGATTACCCCATAAAACCAAAGAAAAAACTTATCGTAGTAGTAGCTTTTGTAACAGGGTTGATACTAGCAATCTTTTTGGTATTTTTTATGGAGTTTATACAAAATATAAAAAGAAAAGAAGAAGAACAATGAAAATAAGCATAATAGGAACAGGATACGTAGGCCTAGTAAGTGGAACATGTTTTGCACAAATGGGGAACAGTGTTACTTGTGTAGATATAGATGAAAAAAAAGTAAAAGATTTAGAAAGTGGAATCATCCCCATCTATGAACCAGGACTTGAAGAGATGGTTTTGGAAAACACTAAATCTAAAACGCTGAAGTTTACCACAGATATAAAACAAGCATTAGACATCAGTGATATATGTTTTATAGCAGTAGGAACCCCCATGGGAGAAGATGGCAGTGCAGATTTGAAGTATGTTTTAGCCGTTGCCGAAAGTATAGGCGAGCATATGACTAAGCACACTTATATCATAGACAAATCAACAGTACCAGTAGGAACAGCAGATAAAGTTAGAAAAGAAGTTCAACTTGCACTTGACAAGAGAAACTCAAACCTAACTTTTGACGTCATAAGTAATCCAGAGTTCCTAAAAGAGGGTGCAGCAGTTGAAGACTTTATGAAACCAGACAGAGTTGTTATAGGCGCTGATAATGAACAAGCATTTGAAAAGATGAGAGAACTTTATGCACCTTTTACAAGAAATCACGATAGATTTATAACCATGGATATCAAAAGTGCAGAGATGACAAAGTA
>DQTM01000213.1 GCA_015662785.1 Sulfurospirillum arcachonense
CCACCAAGATAACCCATAAAAAGACCAAAAGCAGAAAAAAAGCTCTGATTTCTTAGTTCTCCTTTTCTAACTCCCTCTTCAAAGAAAATCATCATCTCTGTTACAAAAGATGCAACACATATCATACCTTCACAACCATCTTTAAATATCTCTTTGTTTGCCAAATATACTCTTAAAAAATAATCCAAATACTGAGGTTTTTCTATAGCTAACTGAAAATATAAAGTTACTATCCTTTTTATCTTCTCTTTTGAGCTACAATCCAAATCATTGACACTACGTATCATGGAACCAACTTTGTTCGATGAATACCTAATTAACTCCTGAGCCAATGCCTCTTTTGATGCAAAATAGTTATAAAAATTACCAACACTCATGCCCATCTCTTTTGCAATATCAGGCATAGTTGTAGAGTAAAAACCTTTTTGTGAAAACAGTAAAAGTGATGTTTCTAAAATAAGTTCTGTTTTTTTTGACTTCTTATCCACAATTACCTCTTTATTTATTGAATATCGTGCATTTTATCATACTTATATATAAATTTTCTTATATTAACCGTATATTAACCTAAAATTATTATAATTTCACCATTAAAACAAAATTATAGGATATTATTCATGCTACTTATGTAACTAGAAACTCAAGAAAAATTTGCTTTTTTACACATAGCTCATCACTTAGCGCAATCAGATGAAAGAATAGGAAATAGAGAAGAGATAAGACTTGATGACTACTGCGTTGAAATGGGAATTGATAATATCATTTTTGATGAAGAAAATTATGTTATTGAAAACTATTTGGACAAATTCAAATCAGATAAAAGTCAAAAAATACTGCTGCTTGAGCTAATGATGCTTGTACATGTTGACGATACATACAACAATCAAGAACAAGAGTTAATGAACATAATCTCAAATAGATTTAATTTTAAACCTAGACTACTCAAATTTGCTTCTAGTATTGGAAAAGCAGCTTCAGCATTAAGAGAACAAGCTCTTTTGATTGTTAATGAGACCTAAGTCTTCAAAGTGTTTTTTTATTGCTTTATCACTAAATGCTTTATCATACATATGAAGTTCTTGCCAAGTAATACCATCTAACAAATCTGTATGAGATGGTTCTAGTTTTTCTTCTACTTTAAGTATAAATTGCTTTATTGTTCTTATAAAAAGGGTAAACTGTGCTGCTGTTAAGCTTTCTAGTATATCCATAAGACTCTTATAGTTTGCAACTCTTCTACCGCTATCATCATTTAGCTCTATTGACCAAATTTTAAGTGCAAATTCATGTCTATACTCTACACTCTTACGATTTGAGTAAGCAAATTCTCTTAACTCTTTTTTAAAATTATCTCTATTCATGTAATCATAGTTTGGATAAAAAAATAGACAAACAGATATAAGAAATATATCTTCTATTAGAATAGGTTTTGATTTCAGTTCTTCTAGTGTAAGTTCTTCTATATCAATCTGTTCACGTAGATAATTGAGGTGATTAACTCTCCAATTTTGTTTGTCTTTTTTAACTCTTTTTTGCCACTCTATTAGTGTTGGTCTTGGGATTAAAAACCTATCAACTAGTTTTTTGTATGAAAATCGCATAAAAATTCCTATTTAAATGTGAGGGAATTATATCATAAATGTTATTATATACCCTCTTTATTTTAAAAAGTTATGTTTTTTTCTCTTTTTGCTTCTGTTTCATCTTCTCTTTTGCAAGTTCTCTCATATCTTCTGTTGTGTCAGATTCATCCATAATTTCTAAACCTAAAAGAGTTTCTATACAATCTTCAAGAGTCACTATACCCTCAGTTTGTCCATAACTATCAGTTACTAAAAACATATGCTCTTTTCTTTTTATGAACATATCAAGTGCGTAAGATACTGGTATGTTTTCATGTATAGAAAACAATGGTCCTATTAAATCTTCAATACCACCTTCTTTACTTTCTATTGCCTTTTGAAATACTTCTTTACTTAAAACATCACCTATTATGTTATCTATACTATCTTCATAAACAGGAATTCTAGAAAACTTTTTAATGCCTTCTGTTTTTAGTACTTCTTTTAAACTCATATTTTTTTCTAACGCAAAAACAACACTTCTTGGTGTCAAAATATCATTTACTTTACTCTTATTAAGTTTTAGTACATTTTCAATTACATCAGACTCTTTTTCATCTATATGACCACCATCTTCAACCAAAAGTGCAGTTTCAAGTAACTCTTCTCTTGTGATAGTGTGACTTGAACCTTCTTTAGATATCATTTTAGTTATAAACAGAGATACTATGATAAGAGGATAAGTGATAAAAATAAACACTTTTACTATATAGGCCGTTACAACAGCTAACTCTTTATAGTACTGTGCACCTATTGTTTTAGGAATTATCTCAGAGAAAAACAAAATCAAAAGTGTTAGAACAGCAGAAATATAGAACATATACTCTATACCAAACAGTCTTGAAGCCTCTGCACCAATTCCTGCAGCACCTAAAGTGTGTGCGATAGTATTTAGTATGAGAATAGAAGCAATAGATTCATTTATGTTTGTTTTTAACTTCTCTAGTAATTTTCCTACTTTTTCATTCTCTTTTTTTATCACATTAATATGTGACATATTTAGAGATAGTAGTACAGACTCTACAATAGAGCAAAGAAATGATACACCAATAGCAATAGCTAAATATATAAAAAGTAGTGTCATATAGTTTGACCTATCTTTTTTTGTTTGTTGTTACGCGGCAACTCTATGAAAAAATTCAAAGAACACCGCTGTTTCGACGAAGAATCAGACATGGTATTTATTTAAAAACTCCTTATTTTTTGTTATCAAGCCTTTTGCTTGAAGATTTGTTATCGTTTTTTTATCACAATCAGTATCATCAGGCCACTCTCTTGTGTACCCATCAATAGCTGACTTATTAGTTGCATCTATGCCTATAAAATCACTTTCTAAGTATATATCACGTAAAGCATCTATGTTGTTCACCACTCTCCAAGCAAGCATATAAACATTATCTAGCTGATTTGAATCAGCGTCAACAAAAACTAAAAGTTTCATATGTTCTTTTAGAGGCTTCAACGCTTCATAGAGCTCACTTGTTGGTCTTGTTTTATCAACACCTAAAACTACAACTGGTGTTTTAGTATGAGTCTTATACTGCTTTATAGACTTAACGTCCTTAACTAATGTCGTTATTTTAGCATAAAGTTTCTCATCACTCAATACATTTTTATGAAATGACTCAATTTCGTCACCAGTACAGTCAACTCCAAGCTTACCACCGTAACATGCATTTGGGCTCGCATGGTCGAGTGCATCACATACTCCTTCACTTATGAGTATATTTTCTACACTCACACGGTCAAGAATATAATCACTCAATTCATCATAATTTTTAAGTTCAGGTGCATTTTCTCCCACAAAAAAAGCATGTTTTACAAAACTCATCTGCCCTACTCCCCAAAAAGCATGCATAAACTGCTTTGCATGTCCTGGATACATAGTTTTCATCTTTGCTAAAATAAGATTATGAAAAACACCATTTTCTGGCATATTGTAATCTATCAAATCAGGAACTGTTGTTTTAAGAAGTGGCAAGAAAACCCTCTCAGTTGCCCAAGCCATATACTTGTCTTCTAAAGGAGGTTTACCAACTACTGTTGCTTGGTAAATTGGCTTCTCTTTTGTAGTTATACAAGTTACATCCATTACAGGATACTCTTCTGTAAGAGTATAGTAACCAGTATGGTCACCAAAAGGACCCTCTATCTCCATCTTGCTTGGGTCTACAAAACCCTCTATCACTATATCTACATCTTCAGGAATATATATTTCATTTGTAAGCGACTTAACAAGTCTAGCATTCTCTTCACGAATAAGTCCATAAAGGAGCAGTTCAAACATACCATTTGGCATAGGAGCTTGCCCACACCAGATATACAGTGGGTCACCACCGATAGCAACTGTAACAGGCATTTTTTTACCAGCTTCTTTATACTCGTGAAAAAAGTGAGCTCCATCTTTGTGAATCTGCCAGTGCATACCAAGACGTTTGTTATCATAAACTTGAAGTCTGTACATTCCTACGTTGTGTTTAGTTCCATCTAGACTTTGCGTGTAAACATGCCCCATTGTTATAAAAGGACCACCATCTTCGCTCCAAGTTGTTAGAATTGGAAACTCGTTTAGGTCTATATTTTCTTGTCTTATTTTTTGGCAACTACCTTTTGTAGTAAGTCTTTTAGGAAACACATTTTTCAAAGAAAAAAGCTTGCCTAGCATGCTTATTTTATCCATAAAACCAGCAGGTGGTTTCATATGAAGCAGACTCTCAATCTCGTCAGCAATAGTATCAGGATGTTTTTCAAAAATGAGTTCAGTAGCCTCATAAGAACCAAAAACATTCATAAGAACTGGCATATCAAATTTTTTATTAAGTCTTTTAGACACTGGATTTGTAAATAAAAGAGCTTTTGAATCCTCTTTTTTTATCTCAATATACGCAATATGTGGGATTTCAAGGTCTATATCAAGTTCTTCGTCTATGATGCGTAAAAGGTTTTTTTCTTTTAACTCTTTTATTATTTCTTCCATTAAAATACCTCAGTCATAGCTATATGTTCAGCTCTTTTTAGTAACTTTTTTGCCCCACGTTCAATAAAAAGTTTTGCTAACTCTTCACCTTTTGTTTTGTATTCATTTTTGTTACATGTAAGCTTTTCATATATAATCTCTTCGCCATCAGGAAGCCCTACTAAAGCTTGTACATTTACATTGTCACCATCAAGTTTGGCATTGATTCCAATTGGAACTTGGCAACCACCTTCAAGAACACGAACAAACTCACGCTCTATGGTTGTCTCAACTGTTGCATCTTCATCTCTTAGAACTTCTATAATAGAAGCAACTTCAGGAGTATCTACTATTTCAATACCAAGGGCAGCCTGTCCCATTGCAGGTATCATAAGCTCTTCGCTTATAGGTGTGAAATATTTTATCTCTTCTTGAAGTCCAAGTCTTTTTATGCCAGAACTTGCCAAGATTATTGCGTCGTATTGACCCTCTTTTAGTTTTCTTATTCTTGTATTTACATTACCACGAAGATTTTTAATTGTTAAATCTGGTCTGATTTTTAGTATTTGCATTCTTCTTCTTAGACTTGTTGTTCCTACAACTGCTTTTTGAGGTAACTCTTCAATTGAAGCATATTTCTCAGAAAGAAGTGCATCTCTTGGGTCATGACGTTTTGTGATTATAGCTAGTTTTAATCCATCTGGAAACTCCATAGGTACATCTTTTAGACTATGAACTGCTATATGTGATTCACCATTTAACATAGAAGTTTCTAACTCTTTTGTAAAGAGCCCTTTTCCCCCTATTTTAGCTAATGGAGTATCTAAGATTTGGTCACCTTTTGAAGTCATAGAGTTTATGATTACTTCTAAGTCAGGATGTGCCTCTTGTAAACGTGCTTGTATATGTTCTGCTTGCCACATTGCTAATTTACTCTCTCTTGTTGCAATTATAAGTTTTTTCATTCTACTTCTTTACTAAATTAAAATATGTATTTCTTTTTGGGTCAATTTTACCATTAACAAATACTCTTGGAGTTCCACTTAAGCCTAAAGCATCTACTATTTTTTTGTCATCTTCCATATGTTTTAGTATATCTTCTTGGTTTAACTCTTCAAGTTTTATATTTGTTCCTAAAAGTTTGTTTACACTTGCTAAAACTAGTTTTTCATCTTTCTTTCCAAAGTCAAATGCTTCATCATACATTTTTAAATCAACATCTTTTATACCTAATTTCTTTGCTACAAGTCCAGCTTTTATAAGTGTTTTAGAATTTGGGTGTATGTTAAGAGGAAAGTGATAGTAGTAAAGAGTAAACTGCTTTGGATATTTTTTAACAAAGTTGATAACATCTGGCATATAACTCATACAAAATGGACACAAAGGGTCACTAAAAACTGCTATTTTATTAGGTGCAGTTTTACTTCCTGCTATGATATTTGAATCACTATAAAATTCCGCTCTAAAATCTGGAACAAAACTATTTTTGATACTCTTTGCTGTATTAATATCAACTAAGTCTTTAGTAACAAGTTTACCATCTGTAAATATTTTATCAGAAATAGTTATAGACTTGTTTTTACCTACTAAATCTAAATCAATCTTGATAAAATAAACTTTCCAACCAGTCATACTTGGTATGTTTTGAGAACTTTCTACTCTTATATCTGTTATTTTATAACTTTTTGTTGCCGTAGTTGATTTTGATAAAAACTTTAAAACCTTATCTTCTGTAGCTCCTGCAAAAAGTGTGTTAACGCTTAGTGCGATCGTCAATAACTTCAACGTCAATGATTTCATTATCTTCCTTTGTATTGTTTTTGTTTTGTATGTCATCTATATCTATATTGTCTTTTACATGTAAAATCTTTCTAGCAAACATTGTTGCAAAAAAGCTAAACTGCAAAAATAGACCAACTATATCACTAAAAAAACCTGGAACTATTAGTAAAAGTGCTCCTAAAAGTGTAAATGCATTTAGTTTTTGAAACTCTTGAATTGAGATTGTTCTGTTTTGCATAGCTTTCAGGCTCTCTGCTAGGGTATTTCTAAAATTACCCAAAAGCATAAAACCAACTATGGCAGAAAATACAATCTCTAAAAATGTAGCAAATGCCCCTATCTGCGAAGAGATATTGACACTTACAAGCACTTCAATAAGCAAATATACTAAAAAGTAATTCAAGCTAATAGTTCCTTTATTTTAGACTCTATTTCATCTACATGTACAGATGTTTTCTCTAGTGTTTTTCGCTCAACCAATTCAACTTGACCATCTTTAAGCCCTTTTCCTACAATAAGAGCATAAGGAAAACCTATGAGCTCAAAATCTTTTATTTTTGGTCCAAATCTATCTTTTCTATCATCAAGAAGTACATTATACCCCCCTTCTTTCAATGATTGGTAAATACTCTCACCAAACTTCAATTCATCTTCATTTTTGATATTTGAAATAATAATATCTAAATCAAATGGCGTAGTTTGTCTATTCCAAATACACCCTTTTTCATCGTGGCTAGCTTCAATCATAACAGCAACCAAACGACTCACTCCAACTCCATAACATCCCATATAAAATGGTTTTGCTTTTCCATTTTGGTCTAAGAAAGTTGCGTCCATAGCTTTTGCATATTTTTGTCCTAGCTGAAAGATATGACCAACTTCAATGCCTTTAGTCACACCAAGCTCTCCACCACAACATGAACATTTGTCACCAGCACTAACTTCAACAAGGTCTTTGTATCTGCTATCATTGAAGTTTAACACACTCATACCTATGTTGTGATACTCATGCTCATTTGCTCCACAAATCAAATTTTTCTCATCTCTAAGCTCACTATCAATAAAAAAGTTTATATCTTCAGGAAGTCCAAAAGGTCCACAAGACCCAGCAACTAAACCTGCATTTTTAACTTCATCTTCATTTGCATCAACTAGTTCTAATGCACCACAAGCATTTTGTGCTTTTGTCTCTTGTAAGTTGTCATTTCCTCTTACAAAAAACAGAACTACTTCTTCAGAGTCTTCATAAATAGCTTTTTTAATTACCGCCTTTACTGTATAGAACTCATCAACTTTAAAAAATTCAGCCACATCAGCAATGGTGCCACAGTTTGGAGTATGAAACTTTGCCATATCTGCTTGAGGAGCTTCAACTTCAGTACTCTTTTTGGCTCTAGTTGCAGCTTCTATGTTTGCAGCATATTCACAACTCTTACATACTACTATGTCATCTTCGCCATTATCTGTTAAAACCATAAACTCTTTACTTCCACTACCACCAATAGCACCACTATCTGCATCTACTGCTCTAAAATCAAGTCCAAGGCGTGTAAAAATTCTTCTATATGTTGCATCCATATTGTCAAACTCTTTTTTCATGCACTCTTCGCTATCGTGAAAACTATAACCATCTTTCATAGTAAATTCACGACATCTTAACAAACCATAACGAGGACGTCCCTCATCTCTAAACTTTGTAGTTATCTGATAAAGATGTAGTGGAAGTTGTTTATAACTTGTTACCTTACCTCTAACAATATCAACAGCGACTTCTTCATGAGTTGGTCCCAAAACAAAATCGTTATTTTTTCTATCATGCAGTCTTAAAAGCTCTTTTCCAAAAGCACTGTATCTACCACTTTGCTTCCAAAGCTCAGCTGGAGTTACAACACCCATCTGAATCTCATTTGCTCCGGCTCTATCCATCTCTTCTTTTACTATATTTTTTATATTGTCAAATACCATCTTTCCCATAGGGAGAAAATTATATAGTCCACTTCCATATTGATTGACAAAACCAGCTCTTATTAGAAACTTATGGCTTGGTAACGTTGCATCTTTTGGTGCTTCTTTTGTTGTTGGGGCATAAAACTTACTAAATCTCATTCATTATCTCCATTTTTTTCCATACTCATGTGATATTCACACTTATACATATTTAATTTTTTTATACTATCTTCATCCATCTCAAAAATCTCTTGAATAGATTGAACCACTGTATCAGCTTCTGGTTTTTCTGCTAACTCTTTTAATTTTTTTGTTGGAGTGTGTAAAAAAGCATTAAAAGCACAGTGAAGTATTTTCTCTACCGTCTCTTCATATTCAGCAGGGATATATCCCTTTTTAACTGAACGTTTTATCTCTTTTAAAGAGCACTCTTTTGCTTTATCTCTAAGCTCTTTTATAATTGGGTCAATGCTAAGAGTCTGTAACCACTTAAAAAACTCCATAGTTGAGCGTCCTACTATAGAAAATGCCACTTTTGCTTGTTTCTCTCGAAGTGAAAGGTTTTTTGCTACTATCTCTTCAAGGTCATCAACTGCATATACATTTACATCTTCCATGTCACACTCAATGTCACGAGGAACTGCTATGTCAAACCAGTAACGCTCAAACTCTCTAGTTTCAACCATTTCTTCTGTTATAACCGAGTGAGGTGCACCTGTCGCAGAAAAGAGTAAAGTATGAGTGTTAAGAAGCTCTCTAAGGTCTGAAAAAGGTTTAGCTGTTGCTCTTTCACCTAACTCCCCGGCTAACTCTTGTGCCTTTTCTAAACTTCTATTAACTACTATGACTTTTGCACCTGCTGTGATAAGATGTTTTCCAGCTAATGTACTCATCTCTCCAGCTCCAACTAACAAAGCAACTTGGTCTTCTATGGAACCTAGTATATCTTTTGCTTTACTAACAGCTACACTTGAAACAGAAATAGGGTTTTTAGATATCTCTGTGCTAGATCTTACAGATGCAGCACATCTAAAAGCATGATGCATAGCACGACTAAGCTTTTGCGAACAAAAGCCCTCATCTGTTGAGAATTTAAAAGCATCTTTAAGTTGTCCAACTATTTGAGTTTCACCAATGACCAGACTATCTAATGATGCCACTACCGAAAAAAGATGGTGAATAGCTCCATTGTCTTCGTATATATCTGCTCGACTCTCTAACTCACTTTTCTCAATGCCAGATACTTTTGAAAGCTCACTCAGCATATAATCAATTGTTTTTTCACAACTATTGACACTAGCTATCATCTCAACTCTATTACATGTAGACAAAAGTATAGACTCATTGACACACTTAAAATCTTGAAGTTTTTCTAAGAAATCCCTTTTCGCTTCATCATTTGAAAAAGATAATTTTTCTCTTACTTTTATATCTGTATTTTTATGAGTAAAACTGATAATCAGATAGTGCATTAAAAATCCCTCACTATCATCTCTTTTATTATCTTCTCTAAATCTGGTAAGTTTTCATCTTTGATTGCTTCGAGTGCTTCGTATCCTAGCTTTTGTGCATATTTTATAGACTTTGCAACCGCTCCTGTCTCATCAAACTTTGCTTTTATCCAGTTACTTTGGTCTTCACTTAAATCTTTTCTAAAATAAGAGAGTAGTTTTGTTTTGTCATCTTCATTTAGTTTTTCGTACATGTAAAGATACGGAAGAGTAGTTTTACCCTCTCTAAAGTCGTTTAAAGCTGGTTTTCCTAAGACTTTACTAGAACTTGTGATATCTAAAACATCATCAATCACTTGAAAAGCAAGTCCTAGGTTTCTACCGTAAAGTGCATACTTGCTGGTATCTTTACCCGCTAGTGAGGCTGCACTAAAGGCTGAAGCTTCTATGAGGGAAGCTGTTTTTTTATAAATCATATCAAAATAAATATCTTGGTTAGTATTAAAAGCATTTGCGAGTTCAACATCTAAAAGCTCTCCAACAGAAAGTTTGGTAACCGCGTCAGCTACACTGCGTGCAACTTCATTTGGCAAGTATGTAAGTTTAGTAAAACCTTTTGAGTAGAGAATATCACCAAGCATGATAGCAGTCATATTTCCAAAAGCATGGTTTATAGAAGTCACACCACGTCTTGTATCTGCTTCATCTATAACGTCATCATGAAGAAGGCTAGCTGCATGAATAAGCTCAACTACACTAGCTAACTCTATAGACTCTTTTGTCTCGCCTGCTATTTTCAAAATCAATTTTGCTCTAAGTCTTTTGCCTTTAGGAACTTTCTCATATAGTTCCAAACTTCTTGAATCTCCTATAGATTCAATATGTTCTCTCATCAATACTTCAATTTGTTCTAACAACTTAATCCCGCCTCTTTGTCAAAATTCTACTAAAATTCTATTTTTATCATCTTTAATTAATATATCAAAACTTACTTCACTATTAGCTTGATTTATATCAGCCAATACAAGTAAAAGATAACTTCTGTCTATCATTTGGTTGCTTCCATCAGGTAAAAGGTAAAGTTTAACTCTATCCAACGACCTTTTTTTATACAAAATATATTGATGAGGATAACCCTTATGATTTAACAAAACCGTAACTCTATCTCCGACAATAGTCGTCCAACTAAAAAAAAGACTACTTTTGTCTAATCCTTTAGACTCTGTAGTACTTGTTCCGATACTTGCTATCTCATCTTTTTTTAGTGTATATTTGTGTGTATGTGTCCAGTTAGATTTCTCTGCACCACTTACAATACTCACAAATAAAAATAGTGAAATAAAAAGTTTACTCATTCTGAGTTAAAATATCTCCCACAGTAGATATGAAAAAATCAATCTTTGCATTATGTATTTCATCTTGTTTTTCTACTCTAATAGTGCTTATTTCTGCTTCTAAATGAAGCCCCTTTTCTTCAATAAATTTATTCAAAAGCATCTCTACAGCAACATGTCTCTCAACATGCTTTTCTAGCGCATCTTCTACTAAGTTTTTATTTGCATTAAACATAATGTCAAAAAACTTACTTCTTGGGCTTCCTACAAAAAAATCATCTTCGTCTTCATATAGCATATATATAACCTTATTTTTGTTTTTAAAGATAAAGATTATAGCACATTGTTTAAAAGGAAAGCTTATATTGAGTAGTTTTTTCATCATTTTATTTAAATTGTTACATGTAGAGATACAATTATTGATTTTTAATCAAATTTAGCTTAAAATAGTTATATCAACTGTATCATTAAGGAAAGTTTTATGAGAACTATTGACTGTCGTGATATGCCTGTTCCTAAGCCTGTTGTACTTACTAAAAGTACTCTTGAAGAGTTACCGGAAAATTCTGCTGTAACAATCATAGTAAACTGTGATATGTCTGAGGACAATATACTTACCTATGCTCAAAACAAAGGCTACTTTGTAAGAAGAGAACAAAAAAGAGCAGGTATTTTCATAACCATCTCTAAAAATTTCTCATGTGACATAGATGAACATCATAAAAGTGATAAACAAATTGAGACAAAAGCACTTATCATAACTTCAGATTGTATTGGTCGTGGTCTTCATGGAGATAGACTCATGCAAGAATTTTTAGACTCAATCCTTTTTCAAAAAACACTACCTTCAAAAATAATTTTTATGAATAGGGGAGTGAAACTCACTTGTGGAAATCCTCAAGATCTTTCTATAAAAACACTAAGAAAGATAGAAGAAAAAGGTGTTAATATTGTAGTAAGTCTTAGATCTTTAGAAGAGCTAGACCTACATAAAAAACATCAAATTGGCAGTCAAATCACAATGTTTGAACTTGCTGAAATAATGATAAACTACCAAACATCTACTTTATAGAATCCCCAAAATATGGTATTTACATATTATAATACACAATAAAATATGTAAAATAATAATTGTTATTTTACAAATAACGTTAGCAAATGATTTTACTGAGCAAGTGAAACAATATCATAGATAAGCCTTGAGACTATTTTCTTACCAATCTCATTTATGTCATATTTTGGATTATATTCTGCTATGTCTACGAGCTTGATTTTATCTCTATAATTCTCGAAAAGATATTCTAAAACTTCATAAACAAAACCAACGTCCACTCCCCTACTAGCTATTGCACTAACCCCAGGAACTTGGTAAGTTGGAAAAACATCTGTATCGATAGTGATATAAATATACTCTTTGTGTTTCAGAAACAAATTCAATTTTTCTTTAATCTCTTTGATGTACATGTAAGTCATTTTTGTATCTAAAATATACTCTACATGTAGAGCATCTGCTTGAGCAAACAAAGCCTTGGTGTTGGCTGCTTTTGAGACTCCTAAACACATGTAACTAAACTCTTTACATGTAGAGGCTATCTGAGCAAAAGGAGTTCCTGACGTTGCTACTTCGTTTTTACGCAAGTCAAAATGAGCATCAAAGTTTATGATTGCAATGTCTTTTTTAAAATGGTTATGTATTCCCATGAAGCTACCAAATGCTACTTCATGCCCACCACCAAGGACTATAGGAAAATGATTGTTTTTCAAAAGAGCCGTTACATGTAGAGCCAATTCCTCTTGTGATTTTTCCAAATCTTCATTAGCAACTACCTTACCGCAATCGTAAAGTTTACAGTTTTGATGATAAGCAAAACCACCCATAGCCTTCTTTAGTTCATCTGAACCTTTTGAAGCCCCCTACTCTGTCTTTGTTTCTCTTGACTCCTTCATCACACTCAAAACCCAAAAAAGCAACTCCACTTTTTTTGATTATAGGGGTACTCTAAAGACTCAATCTTTTGATGCCATCTTTTTCCAAGTTCACCATCTTGCTCATCTACTCTTCCGCTCCATAGGTTA
>DQTM01000093.1 GCA_015662785.1 Sulfurospirillum arcachonense
TCTTTTTGTCTGTTACGATAAGACCGAAGAGATGAAATCTAAAAAGGAAAATATAACTTTAGAGTGTGCAAATAAAGAGTTAGAAACTCTAGCTTCCACATGTTCATTGACAAGCATCTATAACAGGCGTATTTTTGAAGAGATACTTTTAAAAGAGATTTCTCTCCTAAAAAGACACCCTATTAAAAAAGCTAGCCTAATTTTTATGGATATTGATCACTTTAAAGAGGTAAATGACAAATATGGTCATCTTGTAGGCGATGAAGTTCTTATTGGATTTTGTGAGAATATAGACAATGAACTAAGAAATTCTGATATTTTTGCTAGATGGGGAGGTGAAGAGTTTGTAATTCTTCTTAAAGATACTTCACTAAAAATGGCACAAGAAAAAGCTGAACATCTTAGAGCTAAAATAGAAGAACAAAAAATAGTTTCAGTCTCTCTTACATGTAGCTTTGGGGTAGTAGAAATCAATGAAAATACAACTATGGAAAAAGTTATAAAACAAGCTGATGATATGATGTACCTAGCAAAAAGAAGAGGAAGGAACCAAGTAGTTTCCCTCTAACCACTCTTTTGCTTTTCAACTATTTCTCTTAACTCTCGTATCTCTTCTAAAAGCGTATCAAGTTTTTTACTATCTTCATGTATCTCTTCTTTCATCTTCTCATCTTGCATCTTTTGCATTTCACCGATGATGACTGCTACAAAAAGGTTAAAAAAAACAAATGCAGCAATAATGATAAAACTTATATAATATATCCAAGACCAAGGGTAAACTTCCATCGTCTCATACATGACATCAGTCCAGTCTTCAAAAGTAAAGATTCTAAATAGAGTTAACATTGCTATTAAAAAGTTATCCCAAAGTCCTGAAGGCATATCAGCAAAAACTACACTTCCTATAATTGCATAAATATAGAAGATGATAAATAGCAGTATTACAATGTCTATGATTGCAGGGATGGCTTTCATAAGCATGTCTATGATAGATTTAAGTTCAGGTCTTGCGGTAAACAGACGAAGTACTCTAAAAATCCTAAGCAATCTTGCAATAGCAGCAAATGAGCTGTTTTCAAGAGGAACTAGTGTAACCATGACTATAAAAAAGTCAAAAAGATTCCAACCGTTTTTAAAAAAGTTTGTAAACTTATCTTCAGCAAGCATTTTTATGGTTAACTCTATTACAAAATAGACCGTTATTGCATAATCAAGTATGTAAAAAAAGCTACCAAATGGCTTGGCTACAGAGTCTATAGTTTCAAAACCTAAAACAGAAGCATAAAAGATTATTATTGAAGTAGTGAGATTAGAAAACCACGTTGAATCTCTTACTTTTTTCACTTTAATTACAAAATTATTCATTAATATCCTAAATTTTTTGAAATTATAGCGATTTTTACTTAATATTTTTACAACTTGCAGTTATTGTTCCAAACTCTTTTGTATAGTCTATGCCCCATTTGTACATCTCTTGAAGAAGTGGCTCTAGTTTTTTACCAATATTGGTTAAAGAGTAAACTACTTTAGGTGGAACTTGAGCAAATACTTCTCTGTGTATAATATTTTTTGCTTCTAACTCTTTAAGTTTAACGGTCAATGTTTTTTGAGTAATCTCTGAAATCTCTTGACGTAAATCTTTAAATCTTTTTTCATTATCTAGTAAATGCCATATGATAGCAAGTTTCCATCTATCGTTAAATACATCAAGTGTTACTGTAACTGAGCATTTGAACTCTTTATCGTTAATGAGATACATTTTTATCCTTTTAATTCTATATTATACCATAACTTCCTTTAGTAACCTAAAGTATCCTAAACATATTATAAGTATGTTAAGTATATAATTTTCCAAATAAAAGGAAAATATAATGAAAACAGCTTTTAATACATATAAGATGGGTAATATAGAGTTAAAAAATAGAATTGCAATGGCACCAATGACAAGATCTAGAACAAAAAAAGGTGATGTGCCAACTACATTAAATGCAAAGTATTATGCACAAAGAGCATCTGCTGGACTAATCATAACCGAGGCAACCCAAATCTCACTTCAAGGGCAAGGGCATGCTGATACTCCCGGTATTTATACTCAAGAACAAGTAGACGGGTGGAAACTTGTGACAAAAGCTGTTACGATAAAGGTAGTAAAATAGTTTTACAACTTTGGCATGTAGGTAGAGTATCAAGCTCAAAAGTAAATGGACTTCAGCCTCTAGCACCATCACCAATCATAGCAAAAGATACTAAAGTATATGTATTTGACACACCTAAAAGTAAAGATGCAACTATGATTCTCGTTGAAGAGCCAAAAGAGATGACACAAAGTGATATTGACAATGTAATTGAAGAGTTCAAAATAGCGGCTAAAAATGCTATTGAAGCTGGTTTTGATGCTGTTGAAATTCATAGTGCAAATGGTTATCTTTTAGACCAATTTCTTAGAAGTAACTCAAACAAAAGAGAAGATACTTATGGTGGAAGTAAAGAAAATAGAACCAAACTTCTAATAGATATTACAAAAGCTGTTATCGGTGAAATAGGTGCAAATGTCAAACGCAAAGGTAAAATGTACCAGTAGCGCAGAGTAAAAATGTACCACTTTGTTTAAA
>DQTM01000019.1 GCA_015662785.1 Sulfurospirillum arcachonense
CTAATTGTGGTTGCACCTA
Organism: Sulfurospirillum arcachonense; assembly: GCA_015662785.1. Lineage (GTDB taxonomy): Bacteria > Campylobacterota > Campylobacteria > Campylobacterales > Sulfurospirillaceae > Sulfurospirillum_A > Sulfurospirillum_A arcachonense_A. Next base: position 20 of record DQTM01000019.1, read on the forward strand.
CAACATAGTCACCTTCTATTTTAAATCGAACAGCAGTAACTCCTCTTGCTGTTCGTCCAATCTCTCTTGCATCTGTTACAGGGAAGCGGATACACATACCTTTTTTTGTCAATACAAATAAAGATTGTGTCTCTGGCAATACAATTTTAGCTGTAACAAGTTCATCATCTTCATCTAGTGTAATCGCTCTTACACCAACGGATCTGATGTTTTTAAACTCACTCAGCTTTGTTCGTTTGACTATTCCATTTTGTGTAAAGAATGCTAAGGATTTGTTTTCATCAAAGTCAGTGGTTGGAATAATTGCCATAATATTTTCATCTGGTTGTAGTTGGATGAGATTTACAACTGCTTTACCTTTGGCAGTTCTACTTCCTTCAGGAATTTTATAGACTTTTAGCCAGTAGAGTTGTCCCCTGTCTGTAATGAACATCAATGTATCGTGAGTATTTGAGATGAAAAAACTTTCAATAAAGTCATCATCGTGTGTAGTTACAGCAGTTTTGCCTTTTCCTCCACGGTGTTGCTTCTCATACTGTTTTACTGGAACACGTTTAATGTATCCACGGTGAGTAATTGTAACTACCATAGGTTCATTAGGAATCAAATCTTCTATATCAATATCTTCATAATCATCAACGATCTCAGTAAGCCTTGGTGTTGAGTAGTTATCTTTTATCTCAAGAAGTTCATCTTTTATGATTTGGCTTAGAAGCTCTTCAGATTTAAGGATATTGCTGAGTCTCTCTATCTCTGCCATTAACTCTTGGTACTCTTGCTCTATCTTATCACGCTCAAGTCCGGTAAGGCGTTGTAAGCGCATATCAAGAATTGCTTGAGCCTGTTTTTCACTTAGGTTAAATCTCTCTATTAGACCAGTTCTAGCTTCATTTGCATCTTTGGAAGCTCGTATAAGGGCTACTATTTCATCTATATTATCAAGTGCAATTCTAAGACCCTCTAAAATATGCGCGCGAGCTTTTGCTTTTTCAAGTTCAAAAATTGTTCTTCTAATGATAATAGTTTTTCTATGTTGAATAAAGAGTTTAAGCAACTCCATAAGTTTAAAGATTTTAGGCTCTTTATTTTGAATAGCAAGAAGAATAATTCCGAAAGTTGTTTGCATTTGAGTAGATTTAAATAGGTTATTTAGAATGATTTCACTCATAGTATCTTTTTTAAGCTCAATGACAACTCGAATTCCTTCACGGTCACTCTCATCTCTTACTTCACTAATGCCTTCTATCGCTTTATCTTTTGCAAGCTGGGCAATATTTTCTATCAGTTTTGATTTATTTACCTGATAAGGGAGTTCATCTATAACAATTACTTCACGATGACCTTTTTTCTCTATGTGAGTCCTTGCTCTAACCTTGATTCTACCTCGACCAGTTTTGTAGGCATCCATAATCCCTTTGCGTCCAAAGATTATGCCACCGGTTGGAAAATCTGGACCTTTAATATGCTCAAGAATTTCATCAAGCCCTGCATCAGGGTTGTCAATCAGTATTAAAAGTGCATCGATCAACTCATCTAATCGGTGCGGTGGAATGTTGGTTGCCATACCAACAGCAATACCGTTTGATCCATTTAGAAGAAGGTTTGGAACACGGCTAGGAAGCACATCTGGTTCACTCATTGTATCGTCATAGTTTGGAATAAAATCAACAGTATCTTTCTCTATATCACGAAGTAACTCTTCAGCCAATCGTGTCATACGAGCTTCTGTATAACGCATCGCTGCTGGGTTATCACCATCTATTGAACCAAAGTTTCCCTGCCCGTCAACAAGTGGTATGCGCATAGAAAAATCTTGCGCCATTCGTACAAGTGCATCATAAACTGCAGTATCACCATGTGGATGGTATTTACCTATTACATCACCGACAATACGCGCACTCTTTTTATAGGCAGCACGAGAAGTGACACCTAGCTCATGCATTGCATAAAGTATGCGTCTATGAACAGGTTTAAGACCATCTCTTGCATCCGGAAGTGCTCGACCTATGATAACACTCATAGAGTAGTCAAGATAACTGCCCTTTATGCTCTCTTCTATCGAAACTTCTTGTATATCCTCATTCTCTTTAAACAGATCTGACATTCAAAACCTTTTGCTTTGAAGAATTATAGTGTTGATGATATTATCTAAAAATAGCTTAAGTATTAGAAAAATTGCAGATTATTGCAAAAATAGATCATTCTATAGATATTTTAAGTACATTTGATTTGAATTATCAAACATTTATAAAAAGTTAAAGGTTAGCAAGTTAATATGTCAAAAAATAAGATTATGGATAGCAGGTAGTAATGAAAACTTTTAACAAACTTTTTACCAATAGACAGAATTTACAAAAGTTTGTAAATGATAATAGTTTAAAAGAGAAAAATATTCTTCTTCAAATATTTACAGGTATTTGTGACTTTGATTATATTTGCAAACTGTTAGATGAAATAAAATCAATTTTACCAGATGCAAAAATTATTGGGACCACTACTAGCGGTGAAATTGTAAATGATATTACAACAAGTCGAGCAACAGTTTTGTCCTTTTCAGTGTTTGAAAAAACATCTATTAAAACATATGGAACAAAATTAGCAAAAAATAGTAAGCTTACTGCTCAAAGTTTGATAAATCAATTTGACAATCAAAAAAGTCC
>DQTM01000083.1 GCA_015662785.1 Sulfurospirillum arcachonense
ATAGTAGTGTTTGTAGTTGGGTATCTACTATCACCAAATCTATGATAAACAAATATGTGAGCATCAGCCCACAAAGTCACAGCGATTAGAAGCGATAGTAGAAGAGGTTTCATCTTAGTTGATTAGTTAGCTTTTGGAGCAGTTGGTGCACTTGGAGCTTTTGGAGACTCTGGTGTTGCAGGAACTACGCCTTTTTCTATTTTAATATCTTCTGCAATTGATACATTTTTTTCTTGGTTATAAAAATATCCCAATGTCAAAGTATTTGCTACAAAAATAATTCCTACTACAAATGTAAACTTAGCCATAAACCCAGCAGGTCCTTTTGCTCCAAATAGTGATTCGTTACTTCCACTATAAGCGCCTAAGCCTATAGATGAACTTTTTTGTAAAAGCACTGCAATAGTTAAAATAGCAGTCAATATAAATTGTGAGACCAATAAAATTCCGGTCATTCTCAATGTCCTTTTAGTAAATTTTTAGTATAATCGTTGCATTATACCCAAATATATTAAAAAAGAGTTAAAACTGAAGCATATACAAGAATTTTCTAAACAATCAGTAACTTATGATGAAACCAATATAATTCAAAAACAAGTAGCTACTCATCTTCTTTCAAAGATTACATGTAAACCTAAAAAAATATTAGATTTAGGTTGTGGAACAGGTGATATAAACAAAAAGATAGATTGGGAATACAGTAAGTTTATAGGGGTAGACAGTGCACAAGGTATGTGTGAAAAACATCCTAAGAGTTCTGTTATATCAGTTATGCATAAAAACTTTGAAGATGCAGATTTTCAAGAAGAGATACTTCGTGATGCTCCATTTGACTTAGTTATATCATCTTCGGCTTTACAATGGGCAGAAAATATAGAAGAGCTTATAAAGTTTAGTTTAAAATTGAGCAATAATATTGCATTTGCCATTTTTACATGTAATACATTCGCAGATATATATAAGTTAAGTGGACTAAAAACTTTTTTACCAAATGCAAATGAGTTAGTAGTGATAACAAAAAAATATTTTAACATAGAGTATGAAGTAAAAAAATATAGGCTTGATTTTGAAGACAATCTGTCAAAGTTTAGATATATTAAAAAAAGTGGAGTAAGTGGAGGAAAACGAAAACTTACAGTATCACAGACAAAAAAACTTATAAAAAACTATCCACATAACTACTTAGAATTCGAAGTTCTTTTTATACATAACAAATAATAATATTTATTATAAGCAAGTAAAAAATATTTTACCTTTAAAATATCAAGTTTCTTGTTTTTAGAGAAAAGAGCTCAAAAGCCTACTATATAAGTAAAAATTACTATAATTATAAGCACAAATTGTAATTTTTGATAATAAATACTTATATTATCTATAATTCTTAAAGTAAATAATTAGTTAATCTAGTAACATTTTAGTAACAAATGACTAAAATTTAAGAAAAAAAGTAAATTTTAATGAACTTATTTTGCTATATCTTAAATTTTTTTTTCTTTTTATAAAAAAATAAGAAGCCCTAAATTTAGGGCTTATCTACTCCTTGGTATAAGTTATTCTTTTAGGTCTATTTTCTTCTAAGTTCGATATAAGAATATAAACCTACAATAATACCTACAAATAGACGTTAAAGTTGAATAATCTCTATTAAAGCTTAAAACTTAAAACAAAGTAGAAGGAGAAGCGATGACAGTTGAGATCTCACGTAGGAGATTTCTTCAAGGTAGTGTTGCATTAACAGTTGCGGGTGGAGTTACAATGACTTCATCTCAAATACTAGCAAGTGCAACGGCAGCTACTAAGCCAGAAGATATTGGTAAAACGAAGAAAATAGCTACACTGTGTGAAATGTGTGTGAATAAGTGTGCGGCATTTGCGTGCGTAAAGAATGGTGTGATTACAAAATTGGATCCTAATCCATATTTTCCAAAATCAAGAAATATGTTGTGTCCTAGAGGAAACTCAGGAATTTCAGCAATTTATGATGAAGATCGTCTAAAGTATCCACTTATAAGAGATGGAGAAAAAGGTAGTGGTAAATTCAAGCGTGTGAGCTGGGATGAAGCATATTCATATATAAATGAAAAATTAACAAAAATTTTGGATGAAGAGAAAGATAACCGTTCATCTGTAGTGTTTTGTGCCGGTGAAGGTATGGCAGAGCATACATTTAAAAACTTTTATACAGGTTTTGGTTCTGCTCACTTTTTAAATCATGCTAGTCTTTGTCTTGCAACTACAGTTTCGGGATATTCACTGACTATTGGTGGATATGGACAAGCTGACCTTGAAAATGCAGACTATGTTATTATGGCTGGAGCAAACAGAGCAGAAGCTATCGTTACTCCTGATTCTATGGACTTTTTTAGAAGAACAACAGGACGTGGGGCGAAACTAATCGTAGTTGATCCTAGATTTACAAACACTGCTGCAAAGAGTGATAAGTGGCTTGGTGTTAAGGTAGGAACAGATTTAGCATTTGTGTTAGCTTTGACTTATGTTGCTATAAAAGAAAAACTTTACAATATTGATTTTGTAGAAAATCATTTTAATGATTTTGCATCATATAAAAAACATATATTGGACAACGAATATACTCCTGCTTGGGCTGAAAAAATCACAGGTATAAAATCTGAAGATATTTATGAAGTTGCAAGAGACTTTATGGCTCATGCTCCTAGAGCAGTTTATTACCAAGGTCGTAGAACAACTTGGAGTAAAAATGATTTTCAGCTAAGACGTGCACAAGCACTATTTTCAGCACTTGGTGGTGGAATAGATGTTAAGGGTGGAATCTGTTTTGGTAAGAAAATATCTATGGAAGGACATGAAGTTCCTGCTCCAATTTATGACCAAGCTGAACAACGAATAGATAGCAGTGAAGCTGCTGTTGTTGGTGGAAGTGGTACTTGGGTTGGTTTTAGAAATAAAGTTCTTGAAGGAAGAAATGAGTATCCAATTAGAGCTCTTTTTAACTACAAGCACAACCCTATGCAAAACATGCCAAATAGCGCAAAAACAGAAGAGTTTTTGAAAAAACTTGATTTAGTAGTTACTATTGATACAATGCCTAGTGATACTGTAATGTTAAGTGATGTTATACTTCCTGAGTGTACTTATCTTGAAAGAACTGATCCAGCAAAAGTATATGGTGGAATTGAGCCAGCAATCGTTCAAAGAAACAAAGTAGTTGACCCACTTTTTGAGAGTAAACCAGTAATGGATATTATGAGAGGTTTAACAGCAAAAGTTTCTAAACCACTTTTCGAGATTACCAAAAAGTATGATGAAGAAGTTCAAGAGATGATTAAAGAAGAAGGTGAGCAGAGCGTATATGAAGCAGAATTTGATTTAACAAAAGCGTTTACAGAGTCTCAAGAAGACCTGAATCATCATGCCGTAGCAAAGCATCCTGGTGCTGCTAAATCTCTACATGAAAAAGGTGTTTTCTATCCTAACATGGACAAATGGTTCAAAAAACTCAATGTAAATGACTATCAGTACTATCCAGAAGATGAGAAGCATTATTCAGTAATGAATAAAAAATTCAAAACTCCTTCAGGAAAGATAGAGTGTAATCTTACTTCACTTACAAGACGTGGAATTGATGCAATGCCAACGTGGAAAAAAGAGTATGAGATGACTATTCCTGATGGACAATTTAGATTTATCACAGGTCGTCACGCTCAGTTTACTCAATCAGGAACTGCAAACAATAGACAACTTTTAGACTTAGTTCCAACTAACTATATTTGGATAAACAAAAGAGTAGCTAGTGGAATGGGCATAAAATTTGGAGATACTATAGAAGTGGCAAGTAAGGTAGGTAAAACTATTATCAAAGCATATCCAACAGAGAAGATTGGTTTAGACACTGTATTCTTCGTACATGGATTTGGTAACACATCTTCAGAGCTAACGTTAGCACATGGTAACGGTGGAAATGATGCAAATATCATAGAAGACTCAATAGAGCCAATGCATGGCGCAACATGTCTTCACGATACTATCGTAGAAATTAGAAAGGTTTAATAATGGCACGTTATGGAATGGCACTAGACTATAAAAGTTGTATAAACTGTCGTGCGTGTGAGAGTGCGTGTAAGGCAGAAAACGGAGTTCTCCTAGGTCGTGATAATTACAGAATCTGGGTAGGACAAAAAGAGGCAGAGGGAGAATTTCCTAACATCTCAATTGCATCATTGACTTATCATCCAAGTCAGTGTCAGCATTGTGATAACGCTCCTTGTCAGCAAGTATGTCCAACAAATGCGACTTACTATGATGAGAATGGTGTAGTTAGAGTAAATCCTGAGCAGTGTATTTTATGTACATACTGTATCAATGCTTGCCCTTATGATGCAAGATATGTTGATGATAGAACAGTTACGGTAGATAAATGTAACTTCTGTTCAGATACAAGAT
>DQTM01000272.1 GCA_015662785.1 Sulfurospirillum arcachonense
ATCACCGAATGACTCTCTAAAGCTTCTATCTTGCCATCCAGAAGAGTTATCACACCTTTACATGTAGACTCTTCTACTATGAGTTCTAACGCAAATGTGTTTTCTAAAAACTCTATATCTTCTTTCAAGCAGTTATCATAAAGCGTATGAAGAAGTTTTAGTCCTGTGTAATCTTGAGAGTAAGTTGTTCTGTCCTTACTTGCTGCCCCAAACTTTCTTTGGGCGATTCTATCTTTGTTTCTTGAAAAAGGCATACCGATGGAATCTAGCCACTCTATATCTTCTTTTGCACCTTCACACATATCTGTTACCATTTGCTCATTTGCTAAACCTGCGGCACCTTTGATAGTGTCTTTTACATGTAGAGCTGGACTATCGCCCTCGTCATCGTAAATAACGCCATTGAGTCCACCTTGTGCCATACACGTTGCGGCAGTTGTTGGAGTAGATTGGCAAATGACCGCTACATGTAAACCTTGTTTTTTTGCTTCCAAAGCTGAGCTTAGTCCTGCTCCACCACTTCCAACTATGAGTAAATCAAACATTATGTTTTTTTAAATTCTTTTATATTGTTAGCTACTATCTTCATCAATTCCACTCTAGCTTCATAACTAGCCCAAGCGATGTGAGGCGTAATAACTATGTTATCTTTTTTCTCAATATGAAGAAGTTTGTTGTCCTCTTCCATAGGTTCAGTTACAGTTACGTCTAGTCCTGCAAGTATGCCGTTGTTGTCAATTGCATCTGCCAAATCAGCTTCGTCTACTATGCCACCACGACCAACATTGATTAAAATCGCACCTTTTTTCATGAGGTTTAATTGCTCTTTTTTTATAAGCCCTTTTGTTTTTTCATTGAGTGGTGCATGAATAGAAATGATATCGCATTCACTTAGCATTTCTGAAAGTTCCATGCGCGTATGAGAGATATCGTTATTTACTCCACTTGTAGAGTAGTAACTCACGTTAGCCCCAAAAGCATCTGCTACTTTTGCAACAGATTTACCGATAGTTCCAAACCCGATAATGCCCCATTTTTTGCCTTTTATCTCGCTATAAGGACGTTCTACATTGGTAAAAAGCCCACTTCTACTCCACTCTCCACTACTAACAAACTTATCATAAAATTTTGTTTGAGCCATAAGATAAAGTGCTAAAGTAAAGGTGGTTTGAGTCACGGAAGCTGTAGAGTAACCAGCTGCATTTTTAACTTCAATGCCTTTTTGTTTTGCATAATCCAAATCAACATTGTTCATACCAGTCGCAGTTATACAGATGAGTCTAAGCTGAAGACACTTGTCCATAACATCACTATCTATCACAACCTTATTTGTTAAAACAACCTGAGCATTTCCTATATGCTCAACGGTTTGAGCCTTTGAAGTAGTTGAGTAAGTTACAAACTCTCCAAACTCTTTAAAAGCTTCCAAACTAACATCATCACCCATCGTTTTTGCATCTAAAAACACTGTTTTCATTTTTTCCCCTATATCTTAAATGGTCCGCAAACCAATGCTCTTTTTACTCCAGCACTCAAACTGTCTAATCCCTCTATCACTTTTTCTCTGCTTATCAAAACATCTGTGATTTGACTTGAGTATTTTATAGCACTCTCTCTCATCATGCCAAGCATAGGCCAACCCCATAAAGCTGAAACCGTAACTTCATCTTGAACAAAATGAGGCTCAGTTAAAAATCTACACCCAAACCAGCACCATACTCAACAAAAACATTAATACCAACTGCGGTTAGCTGCCCAACATCTCTAGGTGTCAAAGCTACTCTTTTTTCTAATCCTCCAGGATTTTCAGGAGATTCTACCTCTTTTACTAAAGCTATATTTTTAAATTCTATTTTCATTTTGTTCTCCACTTATTTTGAAGTTTTTAACCTCTTGCCTCTTTGATTGCATTATAAGCCTCATTTAAATCTTGTGTTTTTTTCTGTGCAAATTTTAGCATATCTGCTGGCAAATCTTTACTAGCTATTGAGTCATAGTGGTACTCTTTGACCAATCTTCTATAGTTTTTCTTAATCATATCCATACTATCAGTTGGTTGTGATTCTAGTATCTCGTAGTAATTATTGGTTGCATTGTGTGGTTGTGCAAAGTTTGGAGGTCTTTGGTTTGTGTAGCTGTATTTTTGGTATCTAAAGTTAGCTCCATTTTTAAAACTTCCACTTCCTATCATGGCTAAACCGATGACCAAAAAGAAGTTAAATGGGAAAAAGAGTATCCTTGGGGCAAAAAGCAGAAGTAGTATACCTATAACTATTGTACCAAAACAGACACCCAACCAAAGGACTTCTAGAAAAACTCCCAGTGCTATGATCGCAAATCCAAAAAACTTTTTCATCCTATGACATGTCCTACAAATTTTGAGTAGTTATTGAGTATCAAGCCACCCCTTCTAAAACCAAGTCCACAAGCTTCATACGCATAAAAAACTCCCGCTTGGTAACTTTCGCCATTTTTATCTGTGTTTAGCTCTACATACTCTTGGTAGATAGGGGCAAAGTTTTCATACTCTCCCTCTTCTTGTGCTATTACATGGTTTTTTTCATCTAAAATTACAGTATTTGCACCTTCTCTTCCAAAAACTCTCTTTTCTACCTGTTTTTTACCTTGTAGTGGCTCATAAGAACACTCAAGAAGAAGAGGATGATTTGGGTACAAATCCCACAATATTTTCATAAATGCTTTACTCTGAAACATCAACGTATACGCAGGGTTTAAGATGATAGCTTTTTGGTTATCCATGATTTCACGCAACATCAAAGCAAGACCACTCTCATCTATGCCTATGTTTTCCCAAGGAATCAGCTTAAACCAATACTCAAAGTTTTCATCACCTTTAAAAATTCCATCTTCTCCATCAAATTCTACCTCATCGGCAAATGCAAAATCCGTACCAAAACCGGCTTCATTTGCTGCTGATTGGAGTAGTTTTGTAGTGTTTTCATCTTCAATACTTCCTTTTACACTTGAAAAAAGTATCTTCCAGCCATTATAATTTTCAGCAAAATTTTCAGTATCACCACTCATAACAACCAAACGTTTGAAATTCTCTTTTATCGCTTCATAGGTATTGTTAAACTGACTTCGCTCATCCATACCATTGGCTTTAAGCAATGCCCACTGAACTATAGCGGTTTCAAAAAGAGCAGTTGGAGTATCTGCGTTAAACTCTATAAGCTTGATTGGTTTTCCGTCAACTCCGCCAGCCAAATCAAATCTTCCGTACAGATGCCAATGTATATCGTTTTCCCATGACTGTTTTACCATATCTATGACATTAAAAGGAATTCCTATCTCGTGAAGTAAATCATTTTGGATAACATGTTCACCAGCTTCTACGAACATGTCGTATAACTCGTTAGTAGCTTCATAGTATTTATCAGCTTCTTCTTGCGTAACTATAACAAGTTCATCAGCTACGTATGGGCTTTTGTCTTCATCTGTATGCCAGTAAAACCCAATTGATTCTAAGAACTCACTTGTTAGTGGTTTTACTTTTTCTAAAGTTACCATCTATCCACCAAATCCAAATAAAGAACGTGACTTTGTTCTAGTCTTACTTCCAAAAAAACCACCACTTTTTTTAGTGCCTGATTTTAATCCACCACTTCTTGCTTTTTTGAAACTACTGTTACTTCTACTATATGCTTGTGGGGTTTTATAGTTTGTTCTTCTTTGGCTTTGAAAGTTTTGATTGTTAAAAAGTTTGTTTCCAATATAACTTCCTAACATTGCCCCTGCTACACTTGAAAGTAAAATCGAACCAAGTCCTGGAGCACCTGTACTCATGGATGGTTCAGTCAAAGATGAAGTCCCATTGTCTATTTTTACAGCTTCTTCGGCTACTAACTTATCCATCTCTGCTTTTGAGAGCATCCTCTCACGTCCATCAAGCTCACGAACTACAATTCTAGTTGTTGCACTTGGGTACTCTTCTACTATCGTATAGCCTCCATTTTCCAACTGTTCTATAACAACAAATGCTCCTTGTACTTTTGAAGCTTCTGTAAAGGCATTTTCATTACTCTTTTTCTCACAACCTTGCATACCGGCTATAACCATTGCTCCGATTCCACCAGCTATAACATAGTCTGATATCTTTCTTATGTATTTCATTTTTTTCCTATAATCTTTTTTAATTTTATATCTTTTTTTATGTAAATCTCATCATAACTTATCTTTACATGTAAAGACTTACCTAATTGCTTTTTTACTTTTTTTGTTATCTTTTTTTGTTCTTGCACTGTAAAGCCTTTTTGGTAAAACCTATCGTTTAAAAGTTCCCAATCTCCAAATGACTCACACATCTGTTCTACTATATCTTCCTCTATTTCAATCTCTTCAACAACTTCTATAGGTTCATTTGACTCAAGTTTATGTCCTAAAGTAGGAACATTTGCTAAAGTCAATATAGTCTTTAACTGCTCATCTCTCTCTTTATATACTTTTTCTATCATCTGTTTTGATTCTATGAGCATATTCTCTTTTTCACGATAAAGTCTATCTCTATCATCTTCAAGTTTTTCATTTTTATGTTTTAACTCTTCTATTTGAGATTTTAAAAGGTCAATATACTCACTATCCATTGTATTTGTTATGGGTGCTCTTTTGGGTAGTCTTCCTTCTCTTTGTACATTAGATGTTAGTAAAACATATTTTTTTCCATCTTCAGTAACAGCTTCTAAAGTACCACGTCTTAGGCGATTATAAATAGCCTCTTTACTAACACTTAAGTACTTTGCCATATCCATAACAGTTAGTTTTTTGTCCATGAGTTTTTCCCTTTTGCTAACAGATTTGTTATTATATCTAATTGGGGGAATTTTGAGAAGTTTAAGGGAGAACTAGTCTCCCTTAAGTGATTATAGTCTAGACTCGTAGCGTCTAAGCATATATAGTTTCTTAAGCATTTTCTTACGAGCACTGATTTTCTGTTTTTTCTTCTTTTCAGTTCCTGTTTCGAAAAATCTTCTAGCACGAGTTTCAGTAACAACTAGATTTCTATCTACTTGTTTCTTAAACTTTCTATACGCTTCGTCAAAAGAGTCATTAGGATGTACCTTAATACCTGGCATCCGACCTCACCACCTTTCGTTTAAATTTGGCTTTTATTATACCCAAAAAAAATATGCTGGAGCTTAGACGATAAATATATGATATTTTCTTGACTTTTTACGTCTAAGTTGTTATAATTCTATTAGTGACAAAAAGGTGACAATAACATGAACATAGCCCTACTGAAAAGTAAAACAGACAAAGTAAACATAACAACACAACAAGAGAGTATCATACGATGGGCAAGGTTAAACGGTGTCAGACTTGATACTACGGAAATAGAGAGTTCTGATAACTCCATAGTATTGGAAGACAGAAGTGAATTTAAAGGGTTTTTACGCTCTTTAAACTTCAAAGATAGTCTTTTGATTTATGATTTATGGGTATTTAGCAACGATATGGGAGAATTAACCAAAATCTTAGAGTGTCTTCTTAAAAGAGATATCAATATCCATATGTGTAGTCTAAATATATCAGTTGATGAAAACACAACTCCACTAGAACTCTTGACAATACTTGCACAATATAGAGAGAAAAATCTATTAAAAAAAGTAGAAAATTCTCAAGGAAGACCTAAAGGAAGAATGTCAAAGTCAAAATTTGACTCTTTTCGTGTAGAGATTATAGCTCAACTTAGCGTAGGCGATTCTGTAAGTAAAATTTCAAGAACACTTGGAGTAAGTAGAACTTCGCTCAAAGATTATATTAACTCTCGAGGACTAAAAGAGTTGATAGAAGCTAAAAAAAGTCTCCTAGAGGAGCCAATCAAAAAAACAAAAAAACAGATAAAAACAAAAGAAGAGTGTTCTCTTATAAAAGGAAGTATA
>DQTM01000121.1 GCA_015662785.1 Sulfurospirillum arcachonense
CGTAAGTATTTATCTGAAGAGTCCACCCCAAAAATACTGATAGATTTGGGTAGTGGTATATTTGAGTCTGCAACGGTTGATTCTAATATTTTAATCTCTGAGAAGTTCAATACGCAAAAGTGTAATCTAGTGGCAATGGATTTATCGAAAGAGAAAGAGTTTTTAGGTTTTGAGAGTTATTTGGATGAAAGTATAGTTATTTCTGAGTGTTCGGAAGAGATATGGACTATAGCTAGTCCTATTGAACAGTTAATAAAGCGTAAAGTTGAAGTGGTAGGTGTTCCCTTAAAAGATTGGGACATAGACATTAATTACGGTGTTAAAACAGGGCTTAGTGATGCTTTTATTATAGATAAAAGTACCAAAAATAAACTGATTCAAAATGATGCAAAGAGTGCAAATTTAATAGAACCTGTTTTGAGAGGTCGGGATATAAAACGATATACAGTTGATTTCCAAGAACTATATATTATTAGTCTATTCCCAGCAAAAAATATAGATATTAATAAATACCCTGCAATTAAAGAGCATTTAGAAACATTTGGTTCTAGATTAGAACAGAGTGGAGAAAAAGGTAGTAGGAAAAAAACATCAAATTTATGGTTTGAGACTCAAGACCAAATTTCTTATCATAATACGTTTAGTAATAATAAACTTATTTATCCTGATATAAATTCAAAACTATCATTTATGTATGATGATAACTCATATTTTATGACGAATACAGCATATTTTTTAGATACCGACTCAAAATATATTTTGTCTGTATTGAACTCTTCTCCTATGCAATATTACTTTTCAACTATTTCTGCACAGTTAGGTAAAAGTGGATTGAGACACTTCACGATTTACATAGAAAAATTACCAATTCCTAAAGTAGAAGATGAGGTTGAAAAAGAATTTATAGATAAAGCAAACTCTATATTGATTTTAAACAAAACCCTCCAAGCCAAAAAACAAAAGTTCCTAAAAAGAGTAAGCGACAACTTTAACCTAGATAAACTCAGTAAAAAACTAGAAGCCTTCTACGAGTCAGACTTCAAAACTTTCCTAGCAGAACTAAAAAAGAAAAAAACAACCCTAACACTCATGCAACAAGACGAATGGGAGGAGTACTTTGAAGCCTACCAAAAAGAACTACTAGAACTACAAACTGAGATAGATGCAACAGACAAGCAGATAGACGAGATGGTGTATGAACTTTATGGATTGAGTGAAGCTGAGGTGTCTGTGGTGGAGGGGAGATGAAAGAGCAAATATTGAATGCATTGGAGAAGAGAGCATTTATGAAGATGCAAATGACATAGCCATTAAGAGAGTCATCGCCTATCAAGTTGAAATGTTTAAAGATGATGAAAAAAAATAAAAAATAAAGAAAAACAAATGACCATACCACCCATACAAAAACAACTAGCACAGAAGCAGTTAGAAAAGTTTTGCTCTATGCGTATACCCTTAGAAGTGCAAGACCAGATAAAGATGGACTATAGCATAGAAGAAAATGTAGTCACTCTCATAGAAAAAAGACCACGATGGGATGATCACGCTACTGAGTGGACACAAATGCATATAGCTTACATGATATATGATAAACCCACTATGAGATGGCAACTCTACTGGATACGGGGTAATGGCAAAAAAGTATTATATGATGATTTGCCTCCACAGAATGATTTGCAAAAGTGCATAGACGAGATAGATGCAGACCCTTTGGGTACATTTTGGGGATAATGTTCTAAATTTATAGTAGAAATATGTCAATTTGAGATATTTTTACCTATATTGAAAAAACTGTGCCATACTCCTTTTAAATTTATAAGGAGATAATGATGAGCGTATTGACAAATAAATATAAAGTCATTATAATATAATGATAGATAACATAATATTTACTTGGGACGAAAGCAAAGCACAGACAAACTTTATGAAACACAAAGTGTCGTTTGACGAAGCAAAAACTGTCTTTGAAGATGAAAACGCACGTTTGCTTTTAGACCCTGACCACAGTGAAGAGGAAGAGAGATTTATCTTACTTGGACTGAGTATTAAGTCAAAGATATTAACAGTAGTACATTGCTATAGAGATGATGAAGAAAATATACGCATCATCTCAGCAAGAAAATCTACAAAAGTAGAACAAACACAATATAAGGAGTTTTTACTATGAGAAAAGAGTATGATTTTAGTAATTCAATACAAAACCCATATACACAAAAAGTTAAAAAACAGATTTCTATTAACATAGAAGTAGATACGATTGAGTATTTTAAAACACTTGCAAAAAAAGTAGGTATACCCTATCAAAACCTTATCAATTCATATTTGTCAGATTGTGCAGAAAAACATGTAGAGCCTAAGGTTCAGTGGGGGTAGATGTAAAAATATGTCAATTTGAGATATTTTTACTTTTATTGAAAAAAATGTGGCATACTTTTTAAGATACTAAAGGAGCTAAGTTTTGAAAAAAACAAATTATACATGCATCGACAGATAAATCAACTCTTTCAAGAACAGCAGAAAGTCTTGTGAGGGAGATGACTATATTTAATGCAGTCAAGCATGATATGATACAACAAATAGCCAATGATGCAGTTCGTGAAGCTCAAAGAAAAAACCTAGAAAATGGTATACCAAATTCATATACTAAAAATGGTGTACTATACTTTCAGCTCCCAGATGGAACTATCACTATGGAAAACCCTTTTGAAA
>DQTM01000198.1 GCA_015662785.1 Sulfurospirillum arcachonense
AAAGGTTTTGGAGAAACTGTTCCAGTAGCTTCTAACGAAAGTGAAGAAGGAAGAGCACAAAACAGAAGAGTCGATATAAGTTTTAACAAATAATTAAATATGAAGGATTTATCATGAAAAAATTAGTATTATCATTATTAGTTGCATCTACTTTAGTATTTGCTGGTCAAGGTGACTATAAATCAGAGTTGAGTTTGCATGTTGGTGGAGTTAAGCCTGAAGGTAATTTAGATTTAGAAAATCAACTAAATTTGGGATTAAGATTTGGAGTTTATGTTGAAGATAAATTTTTCGATATGGTTGAAGCTGGTTTTGAAAGAGCAAGTAGTGTTGATTATGATAATTCCACACAAGATACAAATATAAACCGCATTTTTATAAACTTGGTTAAGGAGTATGACTTAACCAAAGATACTGCGCTATATGGTTTAGCAGGTATTGGTTTTGAAAACTATAGAAACCCTCAGTTTGATAATGATGATGATGGATTTGTTCAATATGGTGTAGGTTTAAAACAGTGGATAACAGATGAATTTGCATTAAAAGCAGAAGTAAGACATGGCATCACTTTTGGTGGAGATAATAACCTGTTTTATTCTCTAGGTTTTGTGATTCCATTTGGAAAAAGAGTTAGTGAAGAGATGCCTATTAAATCAGAGCCAATAGTTGTTGCTGAAAAACCAAAACCTGTACCTGTAGTGGTGAAAGAAGAACCAAAACCAGTAGTTTTAAAAGCAGTACCTAAAGATGATGATAATGATGGTGTTATAAATGAAAATGACAAATGTCCAACAACGCCTTCAGGAAAAGTAGTCAATAGCGATGGTTGTATGAAAATTGTTCGTTTACATGTAAACTTTGCTAATGATAAGTCTGATATACCTGCAGAGTATGCACCTCGTATACAAGATGTTGTGAGTTTTATGATTGAAAATAGTAATTATAGTGTTGCTGTAGATGGACATACTGATGCGATAGGTAGCGAAAAGTATAATTTAGCTCTTTCAGTTAGAAGAGCCAATGCAGTTGCCGATGAGTTAATTTCACAAGGTATAGATAGAAGTAGAATCACAGTTAATGGATATGGTGAGACTGATCCAATAGCAACAAATAAAACTGAAGATGGTAGGGCTCAAAACAGAAGAGTTGATACTAGTTTTACTAAATAAGAAGGGGTAAGAATGGAAGAGAATACTATAGATTTGATAATGACGTATGTAACGTCGTATAGTTTTAAGATATTGGGTTCATTTGTTATATTTTTTGTAGGTAAGTGGCTTGTTCGTATTATCGTCTCAATTATAATAAAGCTAATGAGTAAATCAAGTTTAGATAAGACGTTAGCCAATTTTTTATCAAAAGTGATTAAGAGTGTACTATTTGTCATAGTAGTACTAGCTGCTCTAAACAACTTAGGAGTTGATACAACATCATTTGTGGCTCTGTTTGGTGCTGCTGGTCTTGCAATTGGTTTAGCTTTTAAAGACACTTTTTCAAATATAGGAGCAGGTGTTTTAATTATCTTTTTTAGACCATTTAAAGTCGGTGATTATATATCAGCTGCTGGAGAAATGGGAACTGTTGAAGCGATAAATATCTTTAGTACTCTTCTTGTGACGCCAGATAATAAACAAATCATTATACCAAATGGAGGTATAATTGATGGAAATATAACTAACTTTTCTGCCAAATCTATAAGACGAGTAGATTTCGTTTTTGGTATAGGTTATGATGATGATTTGAAACTTGCTAAATCTACATTAGAAGAGATAGTAAATGCAGATAAAAGAGTTTTAAAAGATCCTGCTCCTTTTGTGGCAGTTGGAGAGCTAGCAGATAGTAGTGTTAATTTTACGGTTAAAGTATGGGCAAAAAGTGAAGATTATTGGGGTATACATTTTGATACTATAGAAAAAGTAAAACTTACTTTTGATGAAAAAGGAATCTCAATTCCTTATCCTCAGATGGATATACATACTAAAAATTAACAATTCATAAGATATAATATAGCCTTACATGTAAAGGCTATATTATAATGACAATACTTTTTGATTTAGATGGAACTTTAATCGACTCTACAGATGCTATCTTAGAGGGGTTCGAAGTTGCTTATGATACTTTTGGAGAGACTGCTCCAGACTCGGAAGATATAAAATCTCTTATAGGGTACCCTCTAGATATTATGTTTGAAAAACTTGGTATCCGTGGTGAAACACGGGAGTATGTAGATGCTTATAAAAAACACTATCGCATAATTTCAAGAGCAAAAACAACACTCCTTCCACTTGCACGTGAAGCTATAGAAGAGGCTTCTAGATTTGCTAAGCTAGGGATTGTAACTACAAAAACTGGACGTTATTCTCATGAGTTACTAGAGCATATGAATGTAATGCACCATTTTGATGTACTTATAGGACGTGAGAATGTTCAAAATCCTAAACCTCATGCAGAACCAATACACAAAGCTATAAAGCATTTAGATGCTTCTTATGATTCAACTTGGATGATAGGCGATACACTACTCGATATACACTCTGCCAAAAATGCAGGTATAAAATCTGTAGGTGTTTTATGTGGTTATGGTAAGAAGATAGATTTATCAAAACATACAAAATACATAGCAGATAATGCATTTGATGCAGTAAAACTGATAAATTTTTAAACCCAAATTATGCAATAGAGATTTCTAAAGATTACCTATGCTTGTGCTTAAGGGGTGTTTAGTAAAAATTTAAAGCCACCTTATTGGTGGTGTAAATTTTTAATGAATGTGCCTTGAGTGCAATGATAGATAATATTTTTAATTTTCTATTGC
>DQTM01000205.1 GCA_015662785.1 Sulfurospirillum arcachonense
ACTATCGATCTAAAAACTGGCATTCTTGACATAAACCTAGAAATATCTGTTTTAAAAAATCTAAGCTCCATTGTAAATGCTATGCCTATAGTAAACTATATACTTTTAGGAGAAGATGGAAAAATGTACACAAATGTTAAAGTAGAAGGCACATTAAAAGATCCTAAAATGAAAACAAATGTTATATCAGATACCGTCTTATCCCCGCTAGGAATCATAAAAAGAACAATTGAAACACCTTTTAGGATTTTTCAGTAATCTTTCCAATAGATAGTGCCAATAAAACCCAAGCCACTATAAAAACTACTCCACCTATAGGAGTAATAGCTCCAAGTATTTTGATACCTGTAAAGGTCATAACATAAAGACTACCACTAAACACAACAATACCAAAGATCATACTATATCCAGCTATCCTAACTCGTTTCGAACTTTCAAAATTAGCTACAAAAGCAACACAAAAAAGTCCCAAAGCATGATAGAACTGATACTCAACTCCTGTATGAAAAACAACTAACTATATTGTACCCCTTTGTTAATCCAAAACTCTCTTAAAAATTATAAAATTTTATTCACTCTTTGGCAATATTATTGCTATAACAATCATGACTATAGCAATTCCTCCAGCTACCAAAGAAGATGAAATACCCTCTGCTATAACATGATATTTTTCAACACCTGTATCTGCTAAAGTAACTTTTCCACCTAATATTTTGTCAAAAAGAAATGTACTTTTAAAACTTCCATAAGTAAGCATATATAAAAAAGCACCAACTAAACCGCCTACTACAAACACTAAAGCATCTTTTCTACCTGCTCCTGCACCAACAATGCTAGTCCCAGGACAAAATCCAGAGATAGCCCAACCAATACCAAATATAATCCCACCTATACCAACACCTATATACGCAGTTTTTACACTAAAATTAGGCTCGATAACACCTGCTGCTGAGAATACAAATAACAGCAAACTACTAAAACCTATGCCAAAAAAGATAACTTTCATAAGATGAAAATCTTTTAGTCTTAACATATTTATAAGCCTATGAGGATTTGCAGCGCCAACTTTATGTAAAATAACACCAAATAACAGTCCAAAAACAATTGCTAATAAAACTGACATCTATGACTCCTTCTTAGAAAAAAAGTACATTGCTGTAGGCACTGACGATATAAAAGTAGCGATAGCAAAAAGGTACCCACTTATAGAAGTCTGCATCATACCGCTCATCATATGCCCACTAGAACATCCCCCAGCCATACGAGCACCATAGAGAACAAGAACACCACCAATAAAAACTATGATATATCGCTTAGTTGTACTATTTCCTATAGTATCTTTCCAAACTTGCGGTAAAACCCCATCATCTTCTTCATCCTTATTTTTTGTAAATTTTGCAGAAATAAATCCACCCATTATCATAGCTATAACAAATACAAAACTATAATTTAAAGGATTATCTACATTTTGAGCATATTTGCCAGAACTTTTGTTTAGATAAGCGTTTGAACTTGCATATCCTGTTTTAGACTTATCATCTTTAACGATAAGTTCACTAGATACACTTTTCCAAAATATACCATCAAGTATAACAAATTGAGTTGAAACACCTATGGGCTTCACCACCATAACTGTTACCAAAAATATAAGTCCTAAAGCAACTCCACTAATCTTCCAATCCCATTCTCTCTCTTTTAATAAACATTTCATTTTAACACTCCCATGTTTTTTTTGAAATCTAATTTTACCTTTTTATAACTTAATTTCTCCAAATATTGGTTAGGTTAATAAGTTTAAAGTATTTCTCTTTGTCCTTTTGAGTTTTGAGATGAAAGTATACCCATAATCTCAAGCTGCTCTACTATACGTGAAGCCCTGTTATAGCCTATCTGGAGACGTCTTTGTATATAACTAATAGAACATTTTTTTTCATTTTGTACTATTGCTCTTGCTTCTTCGAAAAGCTCATCTATATCACCGGCTACTTCACTATCACTACTAAGTAAATTTTCAGCATCACTCTGCTTTAAAAAACTCTCATCATAACTAGGAGGCCTTTGTTTTTTAAGATACTCAACAACTTCTTCAATCTCTTCTTCGCTTGCAAATGGAGCATGAAGTCTTATAAGTCCTGAACTCCCTGGAGGTGTAAAGAGCATATCACCACGACCTAAAAGTGACTCTGCACCCATTGAATCAAGTATAATTTTACTATCTATCTTCTGTCCTACTTTATAGCTTATTCGACTTGGTAAGTTTGCTTTTATAAGTCCTGTTACAACATCAACTGAAGGTCGTTGAGTCGCCACTAAAAGGTGGATTCCACTAGCTCTTGCCATCTGAGCAAGACGTGCTATATAAAACTCAACTTCCTTACCACTAGTCATCATCAAATCTGCTAATTCATCTACGATAACTACTATGTATGGAAATTGATCAAGCCCTAGTTTCTTCGCTTTTTCATTATAGTTTTCTATATTTTTCGTTTTTGATTGACTCATAATCTGATAACGTCTTTCCATTTCATTTACCATGTTTGAAAGAGCTATAATAGCCTGTTTTGTTTTTGTGATAACTGGAGTTAAAAGATGAGGTATATCATTGTATATTGAAAATTCTAACATCTTTGGGTCAATCATAAGAAGTTTTAGAGTATCTGGAGAATTTCTATACAAAAGTGAAAGCAACATTGAGTTGATTCCAACACTTTTTCCACTTCCTGTTGTTCCTGCTATAAGTAAATGAGGAAGTTTCTTTAAATCTGTTACAAAAGGATTTC
This sequence comes from Sulfurospirillum arcachonense, assembly GCA_015662785.1. Lineage (GTDB taxonomy): Bacteria > Campylobacterota > Campylobacteria > Campylobacterales > Sulfurospirillaceae > Sulfurospirillum_A > Sulfurospirillum_A arcachonense_A. The sequence continues at coordinate 2,781 of DQTM01000205.1, forward strand.
CTACTATATCTTTTCCAAGAGCTATGGTTAAAGGTGATGAAGCTTTAGTAAATATCTCACTCTCTAAAATCTCTTTTAAGTATATAGTATCAATTTTAGCATTAGGAACCTCGATGCCAACTACATCTTTACCAGGAACTGGTGCTTGAATACGAATTGTTTTTGCACGAAGTGCCATTGCTAAGTCATCTTGAAGAGTCAAAATTTTTGAAACTTTCACATGTGGAGCTGGTTTGAACTCAAACGTGGTAACAACAGGACCAGAATACGTTCTAACTACATCACCATCTATCTTAAATCTTCTTAGCTTTTCTAACAAATCAGAGATTTTTTTATCTATTTCACTCTCATTTATATTTTTACTCTTTTTAGGAGGTGTTTTAAGTATATTTAACGGTGGAAGCTTATAGCCTTTTGGCTTTGAACGTTCACCTTTTTCTATCTCATCGAGTAGCTTTTTGTTTTCTGCTACTTCACTTATGATTTCTACTTTATGATGTTCTTCTGTTTTTGGTTTTTCTTTTTTTACTAACTTTACACTATCTACATACTCTTCAGGATGAACATCATCTTCTACTATCTCTTTTTGAACTATTGTCTCTTCTTCTGCTTTTTCTTTACATGTAGACTCTTCTGCAACTTCTATTTTCTCTTTTTTTGGTAATTTTTGATTCATAAAAGAGAACATGTCATCTGCTGTTGTATTCAAAATTATACTCATAGATAGACTTGCGATAGCTACTATAAAGAGCCAAACACCTACAATACCTATAAATGATTCTAAAATTTCAACTATAGAATACCCTAAATATCCATTGAGTTTTGAACTCACAACAACAGCTTGAAATATTAAAACTGCAAAAGTAAACAGTGTGGCAGATAAAATAATCTCTATTTTTCTTGCACTTATTTCACTATTTCTATAAAAATATAGAGCAGGGACAATTAGCAAAAATGGATAAACGTAAGATACATAACCAAACCAAACCTGATTCCACATACCCATACTAGATCCAAAGCTACCAACAAATCCAGCTTCAGGCAAAAGTGTAGCAACTCCAAAAAACACTAATAAAGCAACCGAAATTATAAACATAGTCTCTTTTAAAATAATATATCCTTTACATGTAGAGGTGAAATTATACCATCTTTTACATGTAATTCAATAAACTCATAGAGTTTATCTTCGCAGCAGTAGAAAGCATCGCTTGATATGAATTTGACAATTGGTTAAACTTCATATACGCTTCACCAATATCTACATCTATTACAGAAGAACGCACTGTTTGAACATTTATACTCAAAAGTTGTGAACGTTCATTGGCTTGAGCTAGTGCATTTGAATATGAACCTATCTTAGTATGCTCTTTTGTGACGTGATCCATGATATGGTCAATCCTACTTAAAGAGTTTTGCATACCTATATTTCTAGGGTCATCACTATCTCCATCCATCCTAAACTGTCCAGTCCTTACTGCTTCTATCATACTATCTAAATCTTTAAAAAAATCCATATTAGGGTCTTCAATTTTAACTGCATCATTTGCCATAAAAGCTAGAGCTGAAGCAGTTGTTGAACTGTCTGCATTTGTATCATACATACTAAACTCTATAGGAGATTGCGAATTAAACTTATCATGTATCTCAAGTTTACCTTTATAATCAAGTCCTACTTCAACAGCACCATTTGAAGAGCTAATAGAATTTTCATAATCACTAAATATATTAGTTGTTGCTGGAATATTTCCAGAAGTAATCATAGCAACTATATCGCCTAATTGACGATATGTCATATCATTTGCTGCTGTTCCTCCACCTGTTGCATCAAAAATTGTATAATTTGTTACTCCACCATCAAGTGAAAAAGTACTTGTTGGATTAGCAAAATCTATTTGTGCATTGAAAGCATTTCCAGAACTATCTAATCCATTTAATGCAAACTGTTTTGTATTTAAAGCAACTCCTGCAACTTCTGAAAGTTTTGTTTTATTGGTTGCATAATCATTTGTACCTATTAGAATTTGAGATATATTAGAGCTAAGAGTATTACCATCTTTTTCAAATCCACGTCTATTATAGTTCATGCTATCTGGTATAGAAAAACTCTCTACTGAAACATTTGCAACGTCTCTTGCTACTAAAGTAGCATTTAAATTTCTCGTGGGATCTCCTGCTATAATCTGACCATTCTCTATTCTAGCTGAACCTGCACTTAACCCATACTCTGTTTCAATAGCACTCATCAAATCTTGCACGGTTTGACCAGCTGTAACTAGTGGTGTTGCGCCTACTAGTATGTTGTTTACATTTGAGGGCATGAAATCACTTAACAATGTTGTTGCTTCAACATCACTACCATTAACTTTTTGAAGTGGAGAACCTACCCTAAACAAACCTTGATTAAATATATCTTCTCTTGATCTAATTGTTGTTGCCGTATTGGCTGTTTTGAAATTACTTTTGCTAAACTCTATAATATCTACATTTGGTGAAGCTAGTAACAGGTCTATATCTGCCTGATTAGCATTTCCAGCTGTTCCAGCAACAGCATCTCTATCAACTGCACCAAAAATATTCATCTCTAAAAGTGCATTTCCATTTTTTAAATCTTTTATCTCTATTTGTCCATGAGTATTCATAGTGACATCTACAACTCTGCTTGTTGATGTGTTTCCATACTCTTGTCCAATCTTTTCCAACAAATCACTAACTTTTGAACTAGAAGATATCTCAAGTTGTGATGAAAATGTTGTTCCATCAGCTTTTCTACCGGAAAGATAAAACATACTATTAGGATCATTTGAAGCATCGCTATCACTATCACCCACCAAATCTCTTATACTGTTTTGTTCATTCAAATAAACTTCTTCAGATAACTCTCCCGTACCATTCATAATATCTGGATGAAGTTTTGTTTGGTCAAGCATTTTTACATTAGTTGATAATACTCTATTATAATCACTATCTTTTCCTAAAAATAGATCTTCTCCACTTATATTATGAGGAAGTTTAACACCTGAACCTATAATAGCTTCTATAGAACCATCATTCCCACTATAATTACCATAGGCATCTAGTGGTTTTGTTGCAAATGATGTTCCTGAAAAAAGATACTGTCCATTAATGGAAGTATTACCCAAGCTAACCATATGATCACGCAGGGAAGATAATTCATTGGCAAGTGCTTCCAAACTTGTTTCTGTATTACTCTCACTTGACGCTTGTATAAGTTTTGTTTTAAATTTGTCTAATGCATCTGAAAATTGATTTAGCACTTTATCTGTATTGTTTGCATACGTTTGTGCTTTTGCACTACTCTCTTTGACTTGCTCAAGTGTTGCTATTTCATAATTTAATCTCATAGTATCAACATAAACTCCACTATCTTCAAAACTATTTTGTATTTTAAGTCCTGATGCTATTTGAGCATTGGTTTTATATAGCTCTTGCATATTTCATTGATAATTACTTACAGTGTTTTTATAAAAAAGTGAATTAGTTACTCTCATGTCTACCTCTTTTGTTTAAAATGAATTACTTGAAACTAAATAAGCAAATTCAATTCCATATGCCAAAACATCGACTTTTTGAGCATTTTTTTAATAAATTAACTAAATTATATAATTTATGTGTAAAATTATTGTTTTTTATAAAAAAAAAGTGTACAATGACCGCAACACAATACTTTAAAAGGATTTAAATATGAAAAAAGCAGACTTCATCCA
>DQTM01000182.1 GCA_015662785.1 Sulfurospirillum arcachonense
TAATGATGATTGTAAGTATTTATTTTTCCAATAAATTGAAAAGTGTTTTTAAGCGTTATCAAAAAGATTTGGAAGATGAACATAAGTTGACGCTTAACGAACAAGAAAAATTAAGACATAATTTGAAACATGATTATTTGACATCTTTACCAAATAGGCTTTTATTGACTGATAGATTAAATCAAGCTATAAAACATGCTTCAAGAGATAAGAGACAGCTTGCAATTATATTTATTGATCTAGATAAGTTTAAAATTATCAATGATAGTTTAGGTCATGATATTGGTGATATACTTTTACAAGAGATAGCTAAAAGATTGAAAGATGTTATGAGAGATTCTGATACGGTTTCAAGATTTGGTGGTGATGAGTTTGTTGTATTGGTTGACGATTTTAAAAACATAAATGACATTATTACCGTTATCTATAAGATCCAAAAATCATTTTCTAAGGCTGTATCTATAAACAATATAGCACATGACGTAACTCTAAGTATGGGAATCAGTGTTTTTCCAAATGATGGAGAAAGTGTGCAAATACTACTTAGAAATGCTGATATTGCAATGTATAAAGCAAAGTCAGAGGGTGGTAATAGATATAGGTTTTTTACAACTCAAATGAATGAAGAGACTCAAAAGCAGATAGAGATTGAAAAAGCTTTACATGTGGGTGTGAAAGAGAAAGAGTTTGTCCTTTACTATCAGCCTTTAGTTGCAGTAAAAAGTGGCAGAATTGTAGGTGTAGAAGCTCTTATTAGGTGGAATCATCCTCAAAAAGGTCTGATTTTTCCAGATGAGTTTATAGAGATTACTGAAGAGAGTAGCGTTATCATAGATATGGGTAAGTGGATTATAGAAGAGTCTATGAGACAGATGGTAGAGTGGAAAGCAAAAGGCTATGAACTTGAAAAAGTATCAATAAATGTAGCAGGAAGACAGTTAGAACATGTTGATTTTATAAAGTGCATAAAGAATGCTCTAGAAAAGACAAGATGTAAACCAACGTGGGTAGAAATAGAGATTGTTGAAAGAGTTGCAATGAAAAATGTACAAAAATCTATAGAAGTTTTGAATGAATTAAGAAAGCTTAATATTGATATAGCAATAGATGATTTTGGGACAGGATACTCCTCTTTGGCATACTTGAAAAACCTCCCAATAACAAAACTGAAGATTGACAGAGTTTTTGTGAAAAACATTTTAAATTCACATGAAGATAAAGCTATAGCAGAGTCTATTTTGGCACTCGGTTCAGGATTAAAATTAAAAGTTTTGGCAGAAGGCATAGAAAATGAAGAAGAGAGAGATTTCTTTGAATTCAATGGTTGTGATCAAATGCAAGGGTATCTTTTTAGTAAGCCATTGCCTGCAAAAGAGGTTGAGAAGCTTTTAGAAAAAGGGTATTTTTGAATTCAGTATTTGAACTTTTTAAGATAGGAATAGGACCTTCAAGCTCACACACAGTGGGACCTATGAGGATAGCTCAGATGTTTGTAAAAGAAGCATTTGATGATGTGGTTTTACAGAAATGCTTTAGAGTTAAGATAGATCTTTTTGGCTCACTTGGAGCGACAGGACGAGGACATAGTAGCGATAAAGCTGTTGTTTTAGGTTTGATGGGTCATTTGCCTCATAGCGTAGATATGGTTTAAGCCAAAAAAAGATTAAAAGATACGATAAAGCATAAGAAAATAAATCTTTTAGAGATAAAAAGAGTAGATTTTGATTTTGAAAAGGATATTGTTTTACATGCGAATAAGTTTTTGGAGTTTCATCCAAATGGTATGACGCTTTACATGTATAAAGAAAATGGAGAACTGCTAAAAGAGAAAACATACTACTCTATCGGCGGTGGAGCTGTTGTGAGTGAAGATGAAATCAACAATGATAGTAGTGAAGAAAATATAACCTTCCCATATAGATTTAATAGTGCAAATGAGCTTTTGAAAAAGTGCCGTGAAAACTCTTTACATGTAAGTACTCTTATGATGGAAAATGAGAAAGTTTTTAGAAGTGAAGATGAGGTTAGAAAAGGACTTTTAGAGATTTGGCAAGTTATGAAAGATTGTGTAGAAGAGGGCTGTAATACAACCGGAGAGCTTCCAAAGCTTGGTGTGAAAAAAAGAGCAAATGCAATTTGCAATAAACTCAAAAGCAGAGATGGTTTTGCGATGATAGATCCTCTTGAAGTGATGGATTGGATAAACCTTTGGGCACTAGCAGTCAATGAACAAAATGCATGTGGTCAAAAAGTAGTAACTGCTCCAACCAATGGAGTGGCTTGTTCTATGGCTTCTGGTGCTTTGGCAGAAGCCATGGGTGGAACAATAGAACAAGTAGAAAATGCAGCAGCCTCAGCAAGAGCAGTAAATGCAGCAAGAATGGCACTCAATGGCGATGGAAGTCACTTCGTTTCACTCGATAGCGTGATAAAAACTATGTATGAAACAGGTAAAGATATGATGAGCAAATATAAAGAGACTTCACAAGGTGGACTCGCGGTCAATATCGTTGAGTGTTAAGTTGTGGTATAATAAATGCTTAAATATAACAAAAAATATAGTATAGGTGAAAGATGCGTAGACGTACGTTTTTAGGGCTTATTGCGGCAGGTTCTGTCTCGGCAATGGCAAATACACAAAAGTATGAGAGTGATGTTATTTGGTTAAGAGATGACCAAGTATCTTCTTTTGTGCATGTACAAAAGAAGATAGAACTTGTAAAAAGATATGTAGGCTATGGGAATTTTAATATTTTATCGTTTGATGGAATGCTTAGAGTTGCTGCAAGGTACTCTAAAATAGGGAAGTTTACACCACAAGAGTTATCACTTATCGAAGAGATTTTTTATGCTGATCCAAGTGAACATGGTTTTTATGGAAAAAGAACCATGCCAACTCTTACAACAAATATAGCTAAAAAAGATGTTATGAAAATCCCTCGTACTGGTCACTATCTTCCCAAAGGACACTCTGATAATTCTTACGAGAGAATCATATCTGATATAGGCAAGTCTTTGGTTCTTACTTCTGGAGTAAGAGGAATCCCAAAATAGATGAATCTATACTTCAACAAGATAAAACGTACAAAAGGCAATATCACTTTAGCTTCTCGTTCTCTTGCCCCTCCTGCTTACTCGTATCACTCTATAGGTGATTTTGATGTAGGTAAAAAAGGTTGGGGATATAAGAACTTTACAGTATCTTTTGCAAGAACTGAAGAGTTTTGGAGACTTCAAAGATTATCATATATATCTATGAGATACACAATAAACAATAAAGACGGAGTTAGATTTGAGCCTTGGCATGTTAAGATTATTTAGTACATTTATCCTTTTTACGGGACTGGTTTTCGCAGACGGATTTGACTTTACTCTCATCAAAAAAGGGGAGACAAACGATAACAATAGACTTCTTATAGTAGGTGGAATTCAAGGAGATGAACCCGGTGGTTTTATGGCAGCATCTTTGCTCTCAACTCACTACACAATTACAAAAGGTTCAGTTTGGATTGTTCCAAATTTTAATTTTTACTCCATAATCAGACGAAGCCGTGGACCTTATGGGGAGATGAATAGAAAGTTCGCAAAACTCTCAACTAATGACCATGATTATCATTCAATAGAGAAGATGAAAAAGATCATCCAAGATGATAGTGTCAAGATGGTTATCAATCTTCACGATGGCAGTGGCTTTTATAGAGAGAAGTATGAAGATAAAAATCATCGTCCTGGTAAGTGGGGACAAGCAACTATCATTGACCAAGCAGTCATAGAGGGTATTGAGTATGGTAATTTGCTTGAGATTGCTCACGAAGTAGATAGTTATATAAATAAAAAGTTACTAAAAAAAGAGCATATTTTCCATACAAAAAATACCAAAACACATTTGAAAAAAACTTACGAAGAAAAAGAGATGAGCAAAACTCTCACATACTATGCCATAGGTGAGGGTAAATCATCATTTGGAAATGAGTCTAGTAAATCACTTCCTGTTAATGAGAGAGTTTATTATAAACTTTTGGCTTTAGAGAAGTTCATGGA
>DQTM01000072.1 GCA_015662785.1 Sulfurospirillum arcachonense
ATGGATTTGGGTTTTAAATAGAGGAAAAGCCTTCTATAATGAAGATGGAAAAGTTATCATGATATCAGGATTTCAAACTGATATTACTAAAGAAATTTTAGCTCTTGAAGAGGTAGAAAAACAAAAAAATATACTTCATCATCAAGCTCATCATGATGCATTAACAGGACTTCCAAACAAAATTTTGTTTATGGATAGACTAGAACAAGCTATTAAAAAAGCAAAACGCTCTTTTAATAAGATAGCAGTTCTTTTTATAGATTTAGATAACTTTAAAAAGATAAATGACTCAATGGGACATGATACTGGAGATGAAGTTTTAGTACAAGTTGCAACAAGACTGCAAAACTGTATCAGAAAAAGTGACACCTTAGCAAGACTTGGTGGAGATGAGTTTATCATTATCATAGATGAAATCAAAGATAAAGACTTGGCAATTCACCTTGCACAAAAACTAGTCCTAGCGATGAGTGAGCCTTTACATGTAAAGGGACAAGATACATACATAACCAATAGTGTAGGAGTCTCTATCTTCCCTGAAGATGGATACGATGCAAATACTCTGCTTAAAAATGCAGATGCAGCTATGTACAAAGCTAAAGATGATGGAAAAAACAGTTATCAATTCTACAAAGAGGAGATGACAGAAAAAGCTTTTGAAAGACTACTCATGGAAAACAGCCTGAGACAAGCTTTAGAAAATGAAGAATTTGTCGTGCATTATCAACCTCAAATAGATACTAAAACTGAAGAACTTGTTGGCATGGAAGCACTAGTAAGATGGAATCATCCTTCCATGGGACTTGTACCACCTAGTAAATTTATACCATTGGCAGAAGAGACTGGTCTAATTGTTCAACTAGATAGATGGGTAATGAAAACTGCAATGAATCAGATAAGCAAATGGAACAGTCAAAATGCTGAAAACAAGTTTGTCTCTTTAAACCTATCTATGAAACAACTAGATCAAAAAGATTTTCTTGAGTTTGTAAAAAAATCTCTACATGAAACAAAATGTTTACCATCTTTTCTAGAATTGGAGATTACAGAGAGTCAAATCATGAAAGATGCCAAAAAATGTATCCATATACTTGAAAAAGTTAAAGAACTCGGCATACTCATATCAATAGATGATTTTGGAACAGGTTATTCATCACCCTCCTATCTTAAAAAATTTCCAATAAGCAAAATAAAAATTGACCAATCTTTTGTAAGAGATCTCCCTACAGATGAAGATGATGTAGCTTTAGTAAAAGCAATAATATCTATTGCAAAAAACCTAAATCTTTCAACTATAGCTGAAGGTGTTGAGACAAATGAACAAAGAGAGTTTATGCTTAAGCATGGTTGCGATAAAATACAAGGCTATTTTTACTCAAAGCCAATTCCTGCTGATGAGATGGAAAAACTACTAGAAAAAGGTATAAATTGATAGAAAAAGATTATGAAGTTTTTATAGATTTGATTTTGAAGTACAACAAAGTCCACAATATAACTGGAGCTAAAGACAAAGCTGCGGTTGTAGATAACATAGAAGACAGCATCTACCCAATAAAGTTTTTACCTATAAAAGATATAAAAACAGCCATAGATATAGGAGCAGGAGCCGGTTTTCCAGGACTCATTTTAGCTATAGAGCTTCCTAATATACATTTTACACTGTTTGAACCAATTGCTAAAAAAAGCTCTTTCCTACACTTAATAAAAACAACATTGGGACTAAAAAATGTAACTGTTTCAACCAAAAGAGTTGAACAAGCCAAAGCTTTTGAAGTAGATTTGATAACCTCACGTGCAGTTACTAATACAGATATGCTCATAAATCTATGTAAAGAGTATATAACTCCTAAAACTATGCTACTTTTTTACAAAGGTGAAAGAGTAGATGAAGAAGTTACTAATCTAAAAAACTATAAAATACACAAAAAAGATAAAAGAAATTATCTATTAATTAAGGATATCATCACATGTTAATCAAAGCTTTAGCACTTGCCGCTGTATTTTTTGTAATCTATATTATGTTTTTCAAAAAATCAAATAAAGAAGTGCAGTCAAACAGAAAAAAAAGTAAAAAACAAGCACCAAAAGGTGATGTTATGATGGAGTGTGAAAAGTGCGAAACTTTTGTAAGTGAAGACGAAGCAATCATAAAAGATGGTAAGTTTTACTGCTCTAAAAAGTGTGCAGGAGTTAAGTAGTGCTCATTATTGGTCATCCTCTAATTCCTTTTAAACCCCTATATAAAGTTACAAAAATAGAAGATATTAAGAAAACTAAGCCAAATTGTACTATTTTAATTGATTTTGATGATAAAGAATTGGTACAATATAGTAAAGCTCAAGATATATCTTTAGCTTTACATGTAAAGAGCATAAAAGATGCCTGTCTTGCAAATGCACTTGGAGCGAAGTTTGTTGTTGTTGATGATGACTTACTAGCTAAACAAGTACAAGATCTGGCAACAGAGTATCTTTTTGATACTAAGATTCTTCTGCAAATTGAAGATGAAAATGCAATAGAGAAAGCCGCTAAAAATTTTATAGATGGAGTTGTTTTCAAAAAAGGAATATTATGAAACTAGTTTTATCACTTTTAATAGTTACAATTTACTGGTGTTTAGATGCTTATCAAGCTGTTATAAATTTTAATATTACTTTTACTAAAGCTCTTTTGTTAGATTATGATCAATCTAATACTTTAGTCAAGTTAATTATTGTAATCGCTATTTTTATCTTTTCAATGATACAAACAAAAACTACAGTAATTACAAAAGAGAATAAACAAAACTGTACAGCAGAAGAGCTAAATGCAATATACTCTATTTCTGATACTATTTTGGCTCCTATTCCTTTACATAAACAACTAAACACTGTAGTAGATATTATGGAAAAAGAGTTACAAGTTAAAACTTCTTTTATAGCCTCTTTTGAGAATGATAAAATTTTACTTCTAAATACAAACGAATCTCTTAGTCAACTTGGAATAAAAACAGAGTATAAACCCCATCATAATGAACTACGAATTGGTAGTATAGAAAAACTACTTTCAACTAGTTTTCTTGAAAAAAGAGAATCTATTGACGATATAGTAAAGATAAATGGCATAAAATATAGAGCTATTCTTCAAACATATAAAGATAGCCATTCAAAAAGACCAATGGGTATAACAGTAATTTTACTCGAAGAAGACAATGATAATAACTATGAAAATTTCTTAAAAAGGGTTTGTGAGCAGATTGCATTTACAGTAAACTTAACAAAGAAAAAAGAAGAAGCGATAAAAGCACAAAGTAGGTATAACGCTCAATTTTCGTCTATGGATACTGAACTCGGAATTCCTAGTAACTCTAAACTTCAAGAGATGATTGAGTATGAAATAAAAAGATCACAAAGATATGGAACTCAACTTTCTATAATGCTTATAGAAGTTGATCATATGAAAAACCTATCTAATATTTTTAGTGAGAAAGAGACTGTAACTCTTAAAAAAGAGATTGTATCCCTATTAAAAAAAGGTGTTAGAGAGACTGATATGTTTGGAAAATGGACAGACAATCACTTTGCAATTATAGCACCTGATGTTGATTTTAGAGCTACAAAAAGTTTTGCAAATAAATTAAATAGAAAATTAGATGAACATAGGTTTGCTAAAGTAGGTAAAGTTACATGTAGTTATGGAATTACTTCATTCTCCCCAAAAGACAGTATTGGTGATTTCAGAAAAAGAGCAGAAAAAGCTCTTAAAGAAGCCACTTCTAGAGGTGGTAATTCTATAGAAGTAAAGATACTTGTCTAAACTACTAATTTTTTTATATATGGCGATAACTTAGTTATAACATCATAAGTTATAGTATTAAATTTTTTCGCAAGATAGTGTGCATCTTTAAAAAGACATAGTTTTTTTTCATCTCCTAAAAAACAGAGACTATCCATAGATACTCTTCCACATACACTTCTGCTTTCCAAGATAAGCTCACTTAGTCCATTGTGCCTAAAAAAACCATCACCATAGCCTATGTCATAAGTTGATACTTTTTCATCACACTTAAGCTCATACATACCACCATAACCAACTCTATCACCTTTTATCAAATTTCTTGTACTAAGTTTTTCTGTCCACAGTGACATTACAGGTTTCAGGTCGAACTTTCCGAAGCTCTCGTGCACGTGAGTATAACCATATGTAGATATCCCGCATCTTGCAAAATCATCTTCTAAAGGATTTTTTCTTCTAAGAAGTGAAGCAGAGTTACAAGAGTGAAATTTTGGCATAGTTAAACCATGCTTCTTTATCAACTCTTTTGCTTTTACTTTTGCCCTATTGAAGTTTTCATTTTGCCAATACTGTTCACTGCTTAATTCATCTGCACTTCTAAAATGAGTAAAAATTCCTTTTAAGTTTAAATCATTTTTTAAGATTATCTCAAAAGCTTTTTCTATCTCATTCTCTCTTATGCCATTTCTATGCATTCCAGAATCTATGTTTACATGTACAGAACTTTTTTTAGGAAAAGCTTTTAACCCTTCAAGTGAATGAACTGCATAAGAGATACTCTCATTTTGAAGTTCACAAGGAGGATGATCAGCCAAAATCAGAACCTCTTCAAACAAAAAATCTATTTTTTTTGCCTCTTCTAGTGTCTTGACTGCCGCTTTTTTTATACCAAAACCACAAGATAGTTTTGCCATTATTTCTAAACCATGCCCATAAGCATTGTCTTTAAGAACAACCATAAGCCTATTTTTTCCACCAGCTTTGTTGGACAAATACTCTATATTATGTCTGTAATTCTCTTTAGATATTTCAATAAAAGCCACTAATCTACCTTTATACCAAACTCTTTCACTAAAAAACCTCTTAGTTTTCTAGCTTGATAATCTAATTTGAAAAAATGCTCATGAATAATTTTAGCATCTAATGTTGGATTGTCTCCAAAATTATACTCTATATTGTTGCTTTTTTTTGGAATGTTTTCATCCAAATAATCTAAAAAGTCTGTTCTTATATCTATGAGTTTTGATAACTCATTCGCTACCATATCTTTTTCTAACATACTACTCTCCTATTTTTCTGAAATTATTGAAAAACTATTGCCTTTTAACTCTATAAAAAGCTCTTTATTACCTTTAAACTTATAACTTTTACTCTTATAAATTTCGTAAAATGCTACCTTAAAAAGTCTTTTA
>DQTM01000051.1 GCA_015662785.1 Sulfurospirillum arcachonense
ATGATGGATTCTCTTCGATTTTATCATTAAGAGATGCAACTTCATCATAAAAATGGCGCAATTGTGTATATGTATTTATCTCTCTAGATCTAGATGATTCAGCAAATATTTTTGAAATCTCTTGAGCATTAGTGTCGTAAGCTTCTGGTTTTACATTGCCATTACTATCGTAAAACTTTAGTAGCTCAGGATGTATCCCTCTATCTTGGTTATGCCTGTTGTTATTACCCACGTTCTCGCTCCTTATATAGTGATGTAAATACGGCAACCTCAAAAGATTTGCCATAATTTTCAATGTTTTTAACAATATTGTCTAAAAATTCAACTGCCTTTTCTCTCTTTTCTACATTTTTTTCTATAATGTTTCTAGCACCACTGTAGCGTAGTTGTGACTTCCATAATGTGTTGGAAATATCTTTTTTTATATTCTCTTGCATTCGTGCAAAATGTGGAAGCATATATATAAACCTTGTAGATATATTGAGGCTATTTTTGTAGTGATCTATTATCTCACTTAACTCCATCAAATCTATAAAATCAACAAATTTAACGCTGTTATCAAATATCCTAACCCCATCTTTACCATCTCTTTTCATCTGCTCAAGGGCATGCTCACTCTCTCTTGCCATAAATGTAACAGGTATTTTATCATGAACCATCAAGATACCAGCGCTAAAGCTCATATTGCTTATATCTACAAGAAAGTATTTGTCAAATCTACGTTTAAGTGTTACTGCAAATTTTTGTATCTCATCCCAAGAACCGATAACAAAAAGATCATCTCCACCAGCAAAAACGGTGTAGGTATTTTTAAAAGATTGTTGCATAAGGTAGGCTAACTTTATGGTAAAGAAGTGGTTTATTAATCGTGCAGTCATATTGTACCTTGCAAAGCTCATTTCACCACTCTTTGGTAAACGCTCAATGAAGAGTGTTCCAAGGTTGTCCACATCTGCTTTTAAGACACTCAATGCTTTTTGTCCTTTACTTAACTCTGCAAGGTTAGAAAACTCTTTTGGTAACTCTTTCTCTTCATCAAATGGAATATATGCTTTAAGTGTTCTAAATGCTTCACCTTTAAAGCGGTATCCATCTTGGTCAGGTAATGATATGTCCCATTTTGCAATTAGCTCTTTTTGTGGGTCATAATTAAAGCCTATCTCATAACCAAATAGATCAAATTGATCATTTTGACGGTAAATATAAATAAATTTAGTTTTAGGAGATGCCAACTTTTGTCCAAAATATGTAAAAAAGTTGCACATTTCACACTGTTCATCTTCTACAATAGGGTGTATGGCACAAGCTCTGCAAGGTTTACTATCTTTCATCAATTTTAGATACTCTGTAAAGACTACTTGTTTACGAGTTAGTAGATTGAATTTTTGACTCTTTTTTAACTCCATCTCTTCAGCCATCTTTTTTAGCACTGACGATAAATTTTTAGATGAGAATTCATTGCATGATGCAGTAATGTTAGCTAAAATAATGCCTGCTTCTCCGTAACTCTTTTTTAAGAACCATTCATAAAACTCATCTTCTATCTCTAAAATTTTTTCTCTATTATCTTTTGTATTACCAGCTATGATTAAAAATTTTCCTGCCATATTTTGGACAATGCTTACACGGCTTAGTCCAAGTTTTTCCACAATACGTAGTGCTGCAAGCTCCATCATCAATGAGATAGATGCTGATTTACCTCTTAATTGTTTAGCTACTTTTTTACTATTCTCTTCAGATCCTGAAAAGATAAATTGCTGAATTCCAAAGAAATCTCCTTGAATTAGTAAAAACTTCTTTTCAGCCCAAGCTTCTTTTGTATTTAAAGGTTTATCATCATTTTCATGGTATTGAGCTAATGCTGTTGCAAATGCTGCTGTAGATTTTGAGTGATCATAAAGAGATATTGAAGGCATTGTTCCCATTGCTGTTGCAGAAGGAATGGCTGATGTGTAGTAGAGCAGAGTAGAGTCTACAATATCTAAAATACGCGCCATATCTTCATTTTCTTTTATAGTACTCAAACTCTCTTCAAATTCATTGAAAAGTATTTGATACTCTTTTTTTGCATCTTCTTTGTTTTTTGGCATAACTTTATTTGCTATTTGTGGTTCAAAGAGTTCATCAAATGGACGAAGAGGGTAACGGTAGTCAAACTTGCTCTTTTCACTTTTGCCTATAATCTCAAAAATGCTCAATAGTCTTGATTCTATGTAGTTTGGCGACTCAACTTTTGAGTTATATATAGCTTCAAAAGATTCTCTCTCAAAACCACTAGATATACGATCTGCTATTGCAACGATCCATTGAAGTTTTGTTTGTGGATTATGGTGCATTGCTGCAACATTTATAAATGAGTCATCTTCATGAAAAATTTCTGCTTTTAAAAATGGTTTTATCCATCCTTGCTTTTGAAAACGATCGATTGTTTTTGCAGTAAAGAGAGCGTGATGATGTGTTAAATAACCTTCTGCATTTCTCTTACAGTAAAGATGCATATTGCCATCATCACTTTCTGCACCTGTACGTTGGTAAAACTTACCAATATCGTGTAAAAGAGCTGCCATTGCTATAGCATCGATATTGTTCATCTATCCTTCTCCTAGTGGTGTTATTTCATAATCTCCAAGCCCAAATAGAGTCTGTTTTCCGACATCGATTACTTCTCCGAGTTTTAAATAGTAAAATGATTTTTCATCCACTCCTTTAATGGTTATATCTCCTATGATGCCACCTATCTTCATTTTGCTTTTTACTATTTCACCTTCAACTTTGAACTCCAGCTTTTTAATGGTAGTCCTTTAATTCTCTATATCTGTTATGAACATTTGTAATAAGTTGTGGAAGAGATATGTCATTTTTTTGCGAACTGATTATTGTATTTGATCCTTAAAGGTATTTTAAACTCTATTTTAATGTCATTACATACCAATACATTGGTCAAAAAAAACCAAGGCAAATAGCGCAAAATAGACTTTATGATAATCCACAAAAAAATAAGAAAAATTGTAACAAAAAAATATAAATTTTAGGTAAAACGACACTAAAGCAACTCATAATGTCAGTTATGGCAATACTTACTATGGCAGTTAAAGC
>DQTM01000246.1 GCA_015662785.1 Sulfurospirillum arcachonense
AACATAACAGCTCCATCAAACTCATCACTTGAGTTATCAAAAAAGTTTAAAATGACAATGGCAATGACTGCCAAAAAAATTAGTTTTATTATACTATTATACCTAATTATGATAGAATTCTCTTCCAAATTAAATAAAGAGAAGTAATGATAAAAAAAGATGTTGATTGGTTTGCTGTAGGAATTTTGATTACTGCCATGATGGTATGGGCAAGCTCATTTATAGCTCTAAAGTCTGCTATAGGTCCAATTGGTCCTATGAGTGCTATATTTGGACGTATGTTTATAGCAAGCTTATGTTTTTTGTATTTTATAAAAGGTTTTATGAAACTTAAATTTACAAAAGATGATATAAAGTATATAGCTCTAATGGTTGCTTTTGAGCCTTGTATGTATTTTATGTTTGAAGTAAAAGCGCTACAGTATACAACTGCTGGACAAGCTGGCATGATAACATCTATGATGCCTCTTATCACTGCTGTTGGCGCAGGAATATTTTTAAAAGAGATTATTTCAAAAAAACTTATTATAGGTTCTTTTGTAGCTGTGATTGGGGCAGTGTGGTTAAGTGTGTCTGCAAGTGGCAGTGAGAGTGCAACAAATCCACTTCTGGGTAATACCCTAGAGTTCTTTGCTATGATTTGTGCAGCAGGTTATGCAATCTCAATTCGTCATTTAACAAAGAAGTTTTCAGCACTATTTTTGACAGCAATTCAAGCTTTTATAGGGTGTCTTTTCTTTTTTCCATTTGCTCTATGGGAATACAATACAACAGTGATGGATTTTACTCAAGAAGCACTTTTATGGATACTGTATCTAGGTGCTGTAGTTACTCTTGGTGGCTATGGTTTGTTTAACTATGCATTGAGTCGTGTTGAAGCTAGTAAAGCGAGTATGTTTATAAACCTTATTCCTGTTTTTACTCTTTTGTTGGCATTTTTAATTCTTGGTGAAAAGTTAACTTATATAGAGATGGTAGCATCAATTGTTATTCTCTCAGGAGTATTTATAACTCAAATACCAACTGAGAGAATAAAAAAAGCTCACCTTAAACGAAAAGCACGCAAGCGTCGGTTGGCCCGTGAGCGCCTATAACTAAAGACTGTTCAATATCAGCAGTCTTTGATGGGCCACTGATGAAAGTACCATATCCACTTTTGTCAAACTCAATGCGTTCATAAGCTTCGTGCATAGTGTCAACTATATTTTCTTTTGGAATAATTATAAGTAGTTGAGTCGCTAAAAAGTACAGAGCACGGTGACGATTATCAGGATTTTTTACCCAAACAGCACCATTTTCTGCAACGGCAAATTCTGCTGTAATGACAGCTAAATCTACATTTTCCAACGGATGAGGAGTATTTGGTTTGTTGGCTTCTTTAGTACTACATGTGTAATCTTTACATGTAGATACAATTACTTCAAAATCTTTATAGTTTTTTGCTACAAATTCATCTATACTCTCGTCTTTTAACCAGACTGCATTTCCTCCAACACTTGCTAAGGATGTTGTAAACTTTTCATCTTTGTTTTCATAAATTGTATGAGGTATATTAGTTTCAGGTAAATCTATGGTAGAAGAGGGTACATTTTTTTTGATATTATTTAAAATTGTTTCTCTTGATGACATTACTTTTTCTCCTCTCTTTGTTTGTATAACTCTTTAAAACTATTTTTTGGGAACTTTGGAAGTTCTCTTTTTTTGCCCCATACATTTACTTTTGAGTAGAGTATACTTCTTGGAAGTTTAGGCACGATTTTTCTTGCCATTTTTCCACCAAAATCTAAAAGAGCAGGGTGTTTCATAACCCATGTAGCTACTTTTAGTATAGTATGCTTTTTAGCTCCTAAAAGACCAGCTGAGACTACACTTTGTCTATGTTTATATAGTTGGTTATGTATGTTTATCTTAGATGGACAGACGTTAGAGCATGAGGCACAGAGTGTACAAGCAAAAGGTAGAGTTTTGTTTGTGCGCAGGTCTTTACTAGCTCCTAATGTTGAGCCGATAGGTCCTGGAATGGTGTAGCCATAACTATGTCCGCCACTTCTTCTGTAAACTGGACAAGTGTTTATGCAAGCTCCACATCTGATACAATGAAGTGATTGTTTAAAATCATCATTAGCAATGATGTCGCTTCTTCCATTGTCTACGATAATTATGTGCAATTCTCCACCCTCAACAGGTGCGTGAAAGTGTGAAGTATACGAAGTAATAGGTTGACCAGTTGCACTTCTAGCTAATAATCTTGTAAAAATTGATAGGTCTTTTAGTCTTGGGATTATTTTTTCTATTCCCATACTAGCGATATGAAGTTTTGGAAGAGATGACCCTAAATCTGCATTTCCCTCGTTAGTACAAACTACAACACCACCAGTCTCAGCAATACCAAAGTTCACGCCAGTTAAAGAAGCATCAGCATTTAAAAACTTTTCTCTCAGGTGTACTCTTGCAGCTCTTGTTAGATATGTTGGATCGCAGTTGTCTTTTTCTGTTTTTAGAAACTTTTCAAATGTTTTTCCTACTTCCTCTTTTTTAAGATGGATTGCTGGAAGCACTATGTGTGAAGGAGCCTCATTTCTAAGCTGAACAATGCGCTCTCCCAAATCTGTATCAATAACTTCTATGCCATTTTCTTCAAGATAAGGATTTAGATGACACTCTTCTGTTAGCATTGATTTACTTTTGACTAGTTTTTTTGAACCACGATTAAGTAGTAGTTTTAGAACTATTTCATTGTGCTCTTTGGCATCTTTTGCCCAGTGTACATGTAATCCTTTTTCTTTGGCATTTTTTTCGAATTCTTCAAGATAGAAATCAAGTTTATCAATAGTATGAGTTTTTATCTGTTTTGCAACTTCTCGTAGACTTTCCCACTCATTTAACCCATGAGCAGCTAAATCTCTTTTTTCTCTTACAAACCATAAAGCTTTATCATGCCAATGCATTCTCTCGTTATTAGCTATAAACTTTTCAGCAAGTTCTGGATGTCCCATTATGATTCTCCTGCAAGTATTTGTGCAATGTGCAGAGTTTTTATAGGTAGTTTATCTCTATCAATTATTCCTTGCATGTGCATAAGACAAGACATATCGATGCCTGTCATAACCTCTGCTCCGGCACTAAGGTGGTCATTGATTCTATCAATTCCCATTGCCGCACTCATAGCGTCTTCACTAACACAAAAAGTGCCACCAAACCCACAACACTCATCATTGCGTTTGAGAGTTACAAACTCTATATTATCTACAAGTCCAAGTATTTTTTCTATCTTTGAAAAAGCAGGAAGATTTCTTTCGCTCATGCTAGCCATACCAAGTTCACGATGACCGTGACAAGAGTTATGTATGCCAACTTTATGAGGAAAACTAGCATTCATATTGGTTGGTTTTATAACATCATGAAGAAACTCAACTAGTTCATAAGTGTGAGTTTTAAGGTGTTCAAAGCCATCTTCACCTTCTAAAAACTGTGCGTAATTTTCTCTAACCATAGCTACGCAGCTTCCACTAGGAGCTACGACATAATCATAGTCTTTAAAAATCTTCAAAAATCTTTTAGCCAATTCGCCCGCTTCGTGAGCGCAACCAGTGTTTGCCATGGGTTGACCACAACATGTTTGGTTTGTTGGGTACTCTACATGTAGACCTAAATTTTCCAATACTTTTAGTGTTGCCATGGAAGCTTCAGGATAGAGTTCATTCATAAAACATGGTATAAAAAGTCCGATGCGCATTAATTCTCCTTATCTTTATGTGTAAACAGTCTAACTTAGATGTATGATATATTTATAACCATACAGAGAGTGATTTAGGTTTTCCTAAGAAATAACCTTGACCATAAGTGATGCCTATTTTTGTTAGTTCATCTACATCTTTTCGAGTTTCAACATACTCAGCTACCGTCTCTTGACCTTTTAGTGAAGCAATCTCTTGAATGTATTTTATGACTGCTTTATCGGTTGGGTCTGTATGCATATCTTTTACAAAGCTTCCATCAATTTTAACTACATCAAAAGGTAGGTTTTTTAGATATTCAAAAGATGACATTCCTGTACCAAAGTCATCTAATGCTAGTCCAATACCTATAT
>DQTM01000265.1 GCA_015662785.1 Sulfurospirillum arcachonense
CATTTCCTTTAACCCATTTTTCTCAATGATATCAACGGTTTGTAGACCTTCTTTAAGATTGCAAACATTTTGGAAATCATTATTTATTATAGCTTTATGCATATTAGTATAAGTATAATCTCTATGTAGTTTATCGAGGACTATAGAATTTTCAATTCCATCTCTATTGAAAATGTTAATTGTATTTGTAACAATATTTGCTTCGATAGTCTTTGTTTTTGTATGAATCATTATTTTTCTTAAAGGCATTTTACTAATATAATCCATAGTTACATTAATGATAGTACCATCATTGGTTTTTGCCAATGCAGTAAAAATATCATCTGATTCAATTTCTAAATCACTTATTTTTGTGTTTATAGAGCCAATAACAGTGATATCTCCAAAAATCCAGTTGATGTAGTCAAGTTCATGACTAAGGTCGCGTAGTACTCCCCCACCTTGTGATAGTTTTGCACTATATGACTCTCTATAATCTTGGTCTGGTCTCCATGTAGGTAGATACTGACCTGCCAATACGTTGGCATAATATACATCTTCATCTTTAAGAATTTCTTTTAATTTTTGGAGTAAAGGGTGAAATCGTAGGTTGTAGGCTACAAATACATTATTATCACAACTTTCTAACGTATATTCTTTATCAAATAATGGTTTTTCGACTAAGATATTTTTGTTCGTTGTGTATTTACACACATAGTCAAGTTGCTCATAATGCTTTGAAGTCTCGTTTGCTATTATAAAATAATCATAGACATTAATATCTTCAATATCTTTTAAACTTTTAAATGTTTTCACATTGTCTATATTTTGTTTTGTGACAACATTAATAGAGTCAACTTCATCAAAATCACTAAGAATATCAAAGTGTCTTTTCCCGATGGAACCATAACCTATAAGCAGAACTTTCAACTAAAAACTCCATGATATTCATTATTGGCTTTTTCATATTCTTCAATACGTCCGATATCTAACCAATATTCCCTAAGAGGGAAAGAAATGACATTGTCTTCTTGTACTATCATTTTTTCAAAGAGTGTAGGCATGTCGTAAAATTCATCATTCGGAATCATATCTATACAACTTGGATCTAGCATATAAATACCAGCACTGACAAAAAAGTTATGTACAGGTTTTTCTTCGATACTTGTAATATTGTGACCTTTAAGGTTTACTACACCAAAAGGTACTTGAAAGTCATATTCTCTCACACACATTGTAGCTTTCGAATGATTTGCGATGTGGTAATCACAAAGATGATCAAAATTAACATTGGTCAACAAATCACCGTTCATTACAAAGAAAGGATCTGTTAGTTTTTCTTTTAGTAAACTGAGTGCTCCCGCCGTTCCCATACGTTTATCTTCTAAAATATATTCTATATTTACACCAAAGCTACTTCCATCGCCAAAATAGTCTTGAATGACATGTGACTTATAACCTATGCACATTACTATGTTTATGAAGCCATATGTGGCAAATCGCTCAACAATGGTTTCTAGTATTGGCTTTCCTCCAACATGCAACATAGGTTTAGGAGTATTGTCTGTGAGAGGTCTTAGTCGTGTTCCTAAACCACCGACCATAAGTATGACTTTATTTGGTTTTGTAGAAGAAATAGACATTTCTTCTACAAGCTCTAAACAGATGAGTTTTTCTTCATCATCAACAATAGGAATCCGTAAGATATTATGATGTTTTGCCAATTTCTCAAGTTCTGTCACTGGGGTGTCAGCATAGGCTTTAATCGGGTTTGTATTATAAATATTGACAATGCTATCATCTAGGTTAATGCCTTTGAGTATAGCTCTTCTAATATCACCATCGCTAATAGTACCTAAAAGTGTGAGGTTGTCATCTGTGACAAATGCTATCTTAATAGCCCCTTCATCAATCTTTTCCATAGCTTCTCTAATAGAGGCAGTTGGAGCTATGGATACTTTTTTAATATCTTTCATCTAATCTCCTTAAGTAGTACAAAACTTTCGGCATACTCACATCCTGCCGTAGCACCTCTAAGTGTAGCAAGTGCTTTCAGGTTACGTATGCTTCTAGGAAAAG
This sequence comes from Sulfurospirillum arcachonense, assembly GCA_015662785.1. Classification (GTDB taxonomy): domain Bacteria; phylum Campylobacterota; class Campylobacteria; order Campylobacterales; family Sulfurospirillaceae; genus Sulfurospirillum_A; species Sulfurospirillum_A arcachonense_A. Next base: position 2,059 of record DQTM01000265.1, read on the forward strand.
GATGTTCTGCTATTTCACTTTCAAAAACTTTTATTATTTCTAGTTTTTTATCCATAAAATCTGTGATATCAACAAAAACATTAGGAATGAAACTATCTTCCTTGGTACTTGGTGCAAATTCTGTTTCAGAAAGTGTTTCTACCATGTATATTTTTTTTATAAAAGGATATCTAAATGACTTTGTACAGGCATATGCAGCTTCAAATATTTTACGGTGATCACTATGGACATCACCTTTAAACGGAAGGTATAGGATAGATGGTTTTATATCACTAATAATTTTAGATATTGGGCCAATAAGTTCACTCATACTATATTCATCTACTCTCATAGTAGAAAGACCAAGCTTGTGTACTGAGTTAAAGTCATACATTTTACTTACCTGAGTTATCTCTTTATCTCTACGAGCAACCAATTCTTTTGTAAAACCTTCTGATTCTTTTACATCTGTTGCAATCATCCAATGTATTTCATCTCCATTAGCTTTATGCCTTAGGAGTGTTCCTCCACAGCCTAAAGTTTCATCATCAGGATGAACAGCCACAATAAGTACTTTATCCATTTTTTATTTCCAATGCATCTTCTGTTTTTAGTAACATACTTTTAAAGTTTTTATTTTTGATGATTTCATAAGCTTGTGAGGCACTAGACCCATCACCATAAGGGTTTTTCATATTTTCAACAGATATTTGAAACTTACTATTTGACACTTTATCAATACCTTCTTTTATGGCATTAAGTGTGGAGTCGGTAAAAATCACATTTTCTTCAGCATATCTACCTGTTTGTCTCGTTCCAATATTTAAAGCAGGTATAGCAATACTTGCTGCTTCACATACACCTGAAGAAGAGTTTCCCAATATGAAATCACTTTGTTTGTAGATAGAGAGAAACATATCTCTGTCTAAATTTTTGTAAAACATAAAGTTTTTATCTTGTGAATATTTTTCAATTACTTTTCTTATGTCATAGTTACCAGGATCAACATTTGGATAACTTACAAAAGTATAAATCCTTTTTTCTTTGAGTGTTTTGAGTATGTTCTCAAAAATGACTTCAGGTTTTTC
>DQTM01000257.1 GCA_015662785.1 Sulfurospirillum arcachonense
TATGTCTTTAAAAAAGGCTCACTTATCTTGGCATCCAAATAACCATACTCCATATAAACATCTTTGATTCTTGAAGAGTCATTTGGCAAGTCACTAAGTCTTAGTTTTCCATCATTGAATCCCCACATCCAAGGAAGAAATTCTGCTTCTTTGTTCGCTATCTTTGGCTCGAAGTCACTATACTCTAAGTTTTCTACTCCACACATTTGCACTGATTGAATAAAAACTTCTTCTCCACGATTTATAAGAAATTTTACTTTTAGAGAAGTTCCACTTAAAACTTCTGTATCGTGCTCAACTACAGTATCAAAGTAACCCTGTGCTTCATAAAATTTTATGATTCTAAGCTCACTCAAAGTTGCTTTTTCTATATCGTATACTTCACCTTTTTTCATACCAAGAAAGCCTAAAACTTTCTCTTTATCGTTCTCTCCGATTCCTTCAAGTTCTATTTTAGCAACTGTTGGTTTCTCTTTAAAATAAAATACGATTTCACCCTCACCAGCCTCTTCTACCCAAACATCTTTGAAATAACCCTGTTTATACAACGTCTTAACAGCTTTATCAATAATCTCTATATCTACTGAATCACCTTTTTTAATCCCTATCATCTCAGAAGCAACTTCTTCAGACAAGTGAATCAATCCATCAAACTTCAAACTCTTTACTACCGCAGCTTGCAAAAATGAAGCCATCAAAATAGATAATATCAATAGTTTTTTCATCGTTCACCTTATGTTTTTCAAATAAAGTAGATATAATACCATCTAAAGAATTAATAAGGCATAAAAATGACGATAGGAATAGTAGGTTTAGGACTAATTGGTGGTTCACTTGGCTTAGCTTTACAAAATACAAAATTAGTATCAAAAGTTTTAGGATATGACCACAACCTTACCAACTGCGAAGATGCACTCTCTCTTAATCTCATACATGAAATAGTCTCATTTAACGAGATAAAAAAATGTGACATTATATTTCTAGCAATTCCTGTTGGAGCTATCATAAACACACTTGGCTCACTTGAAGATATAGATGAAAATACAACTGTCGTAGATATGGGTAGTACAAAAGGTGAAATTATAAAAAGTGTTCCTACCTCTATTAGAGCCAATTTCGTAGCAGCTCATCCTATGGCAGGAACAGAAAAGTTTGGACCACATGCTGCATTTAAAACACTATATCAAAATAAAATAGTTGTTTTTTGTGGAACTAAAAATACAGCTGATTTTCATAAAGATAGAGCAACACAAATATTTTCACACATAGGAATGAGAATAGTTTTTATGGAAGAGAATGAACATGATAAACATGCTTGTTTTATCTCCCACCTTCCTCATGCTATTAGTTATGCTTTAGCAAACAGTGTTATAGGGCAAGAAGACCCAAAAAGTATACTTCTTTTAGCTGCTGGTGGATTTGAAGACATGAGTCGTCTTGCAAAAAGTTCTCCTACCATGTGGACAGATATTTTTAAACAAAACCGTGAAAACCTACTTACCTCACTAGAACTTTTTGAGACAGAACTCTCTTCATGTAAACAGATGATAAAAGATAAAAAGTGGGATGAATTAGAATCATGGATGGGTGACGCTACCACAATTCATAAGATATTATAGGCTCTTTTGATAGAGTCTTTTCTCCAATTTACTTATCTTGTTATCTACCTCTTCGCTCTCGCCTCTTCTTTTTAAAAGTGACTTCAGACGTTCTCTATCATTTTTAAATTTTGGCAATTTATATTCTCTTCTTTTTAACACAAATAGCACAAACATAGTTACCAAAATACCCAGAACAAAGGCCATGCCAAGATACAAATAACTATTTTTCTCTTTAACCACTATCTCTTTTTTGGACGAACTCGTCTGAATAGGTTTTTCTAGAACTATACTCTTTACATGTAACTCTATTGGCGCCGTCTTTTTTGTAACTAATTTTTTCTCTTTAGCATCATAGTAAGTAATACTCAAAGGTGGAATAATAAAGTCTTTATTTGATGATATAGAAAACTTCTGTACAAACTCACCTTTCATATTTGCTAGTGTTGCTTGAGATTTTACTTGTGGTTTATCACTATAAATATTGACACCTTTGATGTTTAGTCTATATGACTCTATGTCATCAAAATTACCACTTCCTGTTATTTTTAGAGTTGCATTTACACCTTCATTTTGCTCTATATTTTTTTTATCAACACTAAGAGATATGTAAAAATCTCCATATAGATTTGTGCCTTCAAGTTTCTCTACATGTAAAGATTGTGTGTTAGAAAAAATAGTTTTCCAATTTAACTGATTTGTTAGCATATTGAAGATGTCTCTACTTTTGCTCATCACTCCTACATCGACTCTTGCTGGGTTTATCTCAAAGTCTCCACCCTTTTGAGGAAAGATAAAAAAGTTCATTTTATGAACAACAAAACCATTTACAAGCTCTGGCTTATTTTTTTTACCCTCTTTTACCCAAAAGTTCTCAAACTTTGGAGGAGTAAAACGAAGATCTCTAACTTCATAATTTTCATCTCTTCTAAATATAAACTCGATAGGAATAGCCTCAAACTGCATTACTTCACGTTTTTTTATTTTCATCTCTAGCGTAAATGGGCTATTAGTCATATCAGCTTTTTTCACCTCTACATGTAGAGCATTTGTAAGCTGTTTTTTACCATCTACTTCAACTTCAAAAGGAGCAATATCTATACTCTTAAGAGGTACAAAAGCATAATGTTTTTCAACTCTTTTTTTAACCACTCCATTGACATATTCAACATTTTGTTGCATTCCTGTTGAAGTCACTTTAAAACCACCCACACTGCTTATCTCAGGAAACTTTATATCTCTTCCCTCTGCACTTAAAACAAGAACTACCCTCTCACCCATCACAACACTCGACTTGGTAAGATAAGCTTCGGCACTAAATAAAGAACTTATTAGAATTATCAAACTACCAATAAATCTCATTTGGCTCCCCTTTTTTTAGTCTCATTGGTTTTGTCTTAAACTTTTGGTTATCCATTCGTTTTTCCCATTTTTTTGCTTCTGCTTCACTCATCTTTTTTTGCTCTTTTTTTGGTTTTTCTTGGCTTTTTTTCTCTTCTTTTTGTTTCGATTTCTTTTTGTTTTTATTCTCATTTTTACCATCAGA
>DQTM01000127.1 GCA_015662785.1 Sulfurospirillum arcachonense
GAAATTAGACTCTCTGATATAGAAAATTCTGATGAACTTGAGAACTTTACAAATGATTTAAAACAAGACTTAGATTCTATGGAAAGACTTTTAAAAAATCTTAAAAAATTTGATAAAACCATACAAAATGAAAAAGGTGAAACTTCACAAGATACAAAACTTCAAAAATTGATAGAGATATTAAAAGAAAAACAAAAGAAAAGAAATCCAAAAGTAGTTATATTCTCCGCTTACACAGATACTGCAAAATATATCTATGAAGAGTTGTCAAAAAGAGGTTTTAAAAAGTTAGCTTTAATTACTGGAGATAGTAAAGAGTATGAGCTAACTCTTCAAAGATTTGCACCATATACAAAACTATATCTTGAAAAAGAGTGGAAAAAGTTTGATGGAAAGAGCTTTGAAGAGTGGAGAGAGTGGCTTAAATTGAATGATACGGATACACTTTGCTTAGTCGAAAATCAATATGATATTCTTATTACCACAGATGTTTTAAGCGAAGGTCAAAATCTCCAAGATGCCGATATGGTAATAAACTACGATATTCACTGGAATCCAGTTAGAGTCATTCAAAGAATGGGAAGGATTGACAGAATTGGCTCACCAAATAAAGATATATATGGAGTAAATTTCTGGCCTTCAAAAGATATAAATGATTATCTTGATTTACAAAATAGAATTGAGCAACGAATGGCAACTATGAAAATAGTAGGTAGTGAGATAGATCACAATTTTACAGATAATTTACAGCAAATTAGTGAAGATGAAACATTAGAGCAAAAACAAAAGGCTAAAATGCTAAAACAGATGCAAACTACTTGGGATGATATAGAAGTATCAGATAGAACACTCGGATTTAATGATCTATCGCTTGAAGAGTTTAGACAAGATCTTTTTCAAGAGTTACAAAAGAAAAATGATTTTTATAAAAATATGCCAAAGGGAGTATTTAGTGGATTTAAGATAGATGAAGAACTATCTTTTGATAGAGGATTAGTTGCTCTTCTTGGATATCCTGCAAAACCAATAAAACACAAAGATTTCTCTTACAAACATTACGAGCTTATCTACATAGATGAAGATGGCAAACCAATTCTTTTAAACCAAAAAGAGGTACTAGACTTTTTAACTCATCATAAATATAATGAAAGATTTGTACCAAAAGAGATCGATACTGCACAAGAAGATGCTATTAAGAAACTTCATAATCAACTTAAAACTTGGATAGATTCACTATATTCAAAAGAGATAAAAAAAAGCGATGGAACCACTACTAAAAAGGCAGGATCTAAAACCTTAGATGTGTTAAATAAATTGAAACTTGGTAGTAAAAAAGCTATAGAAGAGATCAAACAAAATGATACAATAGAAAAAGCGTATAGTGAAGATAATTTTGATCTTATTGTTTGGTTTGTAGTTAGTAAATAAGGGGTAAAAGATGAAAGAAAAAATACAAAATTTTAAAACAGAAGATTTTTATACTGCAAGCGTAGAGCTTTTTAAAAAACTATCAATCCCACTTGATAGTATCACTAAATTGGCAATTGAACCAAGTGATATATTTGAAGAGCAAAAACCATTTTTTGAAAAAATAGAAAATATCTATGCTCTCGGTATGATTTCAGATACTCTTTTTAGTAATAGAGAGACCAATTTTGATTTTAATAATAAAAAAGATTATGAAGCTATTTTAATTTTTGCAGTTGAATTAAATGATAAAAAACCAAATAGAACTTTGCTTGCAAACATTACCAGAGCTTTTAATCGTGAATATCACTATACACCTGTAATAGTACTTTTTAAATATGGGAACTTTCTCTCTTTAGCAAATACCCAAAGATTAAAATATAAAATACAAAAAGATGGAGAAAAGATCGGTAAAGTCTCCATTTTAAGAGATATTGACATTGAAAACCCTCATCGTGGACATCTTGATATTTTAAAAAGTATGAAAATTGATTCTAAAATTAACTCTTACGAATCACTCTATCGACATTGGCAAGAAGTATTTGATATTTCACTACTCAATAAAAAGTTTTATCAAGAACTATCTAATTGGTACTCTTATGCAATCAAAGAAGTAACTTTCCCTTCTCAGCCAAAAGATACTGATGCTCAAGCAATTGAAGTTCATAAATCTCAAAATGTTATAAGACTTCTTACTAGATTTTTATTTGTTTGGTTTATTAAAGAAAAAGGACTTATTCCAGAACAGCTTTTTGAAGAAGATTATATTAAGACAATTTTAAAAGAATTTAATCCAAAAAATATGGATAATACTCTTTTTAATGGATTAGATAAATCCAGCGTATATTATAAAGCCATACTACAAAATCTCTTTTTTGCTTCATTAAATTGTCCAATAGAACCATTAGATAGATATGATACAAGAAAAAGAGGTTTTAGAAAAAAAGAACACTATGGACAACACAGAGATGCTAACTTTTTAATGAGATATGAAGATAGTTTTCATAATCCGCAAGAGTTTTTAGAGCTAATTAATGAATATGTTCCTTTTTTAAACGGTGGACTTTTTGAGTGTTTAGACGATAAAACAAACGGCATTTATATAGATGGATTTTCGGATAATTTACCAAAACAACATCAGCTTATTGTACCTGATTATCTATTTTTTGGAATTGAAGAGCATGTAGATTTGAGTGCATGGTATGGAAGCAAAAAGAAAGCTTTCAAAGATGCCACAGTAAAGGGACTTATAAATATATTAAAATCATACAAATTTACAGTCACAGAAAACACTCCTATTGAAGAAGATGTAGCACTTGATCCAGAGCTTCTCGGAAGGGTATTTGAAAATTTACTTGCAAGTTATAACCCTGAAACCAAAACTACAGCAAGAAAACAAACAGGATCTTTTTATACTCCAAGAGAAATAGTCAGTTATATGGTAGATGAATCTATAATAGCCTATCTAAAAACACAGATCGAAGATGAATTTAACTATGATAATTTAGAAAGTGATTTAAGAAAATTATGTAGTTATAGCAATATTCAGCCTTTTAGAAATGAAAAAATTATTTCAAAAATCATCACTTCATTAGATAAATTAAAAGCACTTGATCCAGCAGTAGGAAGTGGTGCATTTCCTATGGGAATGCTTCAAAAATTGGTACATATACTTACAAAACTTGACCCCAAAAATGAATATTGGTATGAATTACAACTACAAAAGGCACAAAAAGAAAGCAACGAGGCTTTTGAAACAAAAGACAAATTAGAAAGAGAAAAGCTTCTTATGGAAATTAACGATATTTTTGATGAAACTATCAATAATCCAGATTATGCAAGAAAA